>CAZHQP010000123.1:0-1060 GCA_964534735.1 uncultured Roseivirgaceae bacterium | reverse complement strand
ATGCTCATCCTCGCAGCAGTCATTATTTTGTGGCAAAAAAGCACTGCAAGGGCATTTTTTAGACTCGAACGAGAAGACTTTTGTGGATTTTTCCCTGCCCATGCAGTAGTGAGTGGTTTTAGCCACCCCTACTGACATTAACAGGTAAATACACATGAACGCTATGGCAAAAAGCTTATTCATTGTGCATGAGAGAACCCTAAAGTAAGGGGGTTGGTTTCAATTTTCCTAAGAATTGTCGGAAACTTTGTTACCGCCTAAAAAATGCGTTTTTTGCACCGAAATCGCATGTTAGAAGACAATTACAAGCAGCGCGGATTGCGCAATAAACTGGTAAAAACCCTTGAGAAAAAGGGCATTTCCGACCCTAAAGTGCTGAAAGCCATTAGCAAAGTTCCGCGGCATGTTTTTTTCGAAACTGCCCTGCTGGACCATGCTTACCAGGACAAAGCCTTCCCGATCGGAGAAGGCCAAACCATTTCGCAGCCCTACACGGTAGCGTTTCAGACTGAGAAGCTCGAAATAAAGCCGGGCGACAAAGTCCTGGAGATTGGAACGGGTTCCGGATACCAGGCGTGCATCCTGCTGGAACTTGGAGCGAAGGTTTATACTATTGAGTACAACAAGAAGCTATACGACCGGACAAAAGTATTTCTGCCGAAGCTCGGGTATAGTCCATATTTCTTTCATGGTGATGGATCAAAAGGGCTTCCCGCAAAAGCTCCGTACGACAAGATTATCGTCACGGCAGGTGCACCGGTTGTTCCAAAATCCTTAACGGACCAATTAGCCGACAATGGAATATTGATTATTCCGGTAGGCAATCGCGACAAGCAGGTTATGCTCCGCATCACGAGAAAGAAAGATCAACTCGTCACAGAAGAATTCGAAAACTTCGCTTTTGTTCCGTTGTTGGGCAAAGAAGGCTGGGGCAGTTGATTACTTGCATTCAAAATCGTAGAACCAAACCCGGTCAGGTCCGCCATTCGCAAACATCTCAATTGCATAACCCTGAGAATCATACGTGTAGGAGTAAGTTGATACGCGGGGCTCTTCACCT
>CAZHQP010000122.1:0-8333 GCA_964534735.1 uncultured Roseivirgaceae bacterium | reverse complement strand
ACCAATTACATGACGAAGCCACTCCAGGAAGATGCCCTTCGTGCAGAGTTGAAATAAGCGCGTGCTGAACTCACAGGATTCAATTATCTTTGCTGTTTAATCCAGGCAATGATAAACGGAACAGAGGCAGAAGAGCGCGAATATCTTGAACAAATAAAGGAAAAGCTTTTGCTGGCCATCAAACGAGCCGATGAAAGCGTCCGTCAGTTTTCGGATGAGCTCCGGCAGAACAAGGAATATATTCATGAACACCAGTCGGGCATGGATGAAGCAGACATGGTTGCCGCAGAACAATCCGTTAACCGCATGGCATTCTCCGGTGAGGGTGCTGTCGCGCGCAAGCGCAGGCTGTTAAAACTCATCGACTCACCTTATTTTGGTCGGATTGACTTTATTCCATCCGATAGTACGCAGGACACAATTTACATCGGCATTCATACATTTTTTGACGAGCTCGAACGCGCCAACCTGATTCACGACTGGCGTGCACCAATTTCATCCATGTTTTATGATTTTGAATTGGGTGAAGGTTCGTATCAAACACCTTCCGGAAAGATCGCTGGAGAGATAACTCTCAAACGCCAGTACAAGATCCGTGACAGCAAGATGGAGTTCATGATTGAGAACGCGGTGAACATCCATGATGAAGTGCTTCAGCAGGAACTGAGCAAATCGGCAGACGACAAGATGAAGAACATTGTCGCGACTATCCAGCGCGACCAGAATGCGGTAATCCGGAATGAATCAACTCCGGTTATGATCATCCAGGGAGTGGCCGGATCCGGAAAGACGAGCATCGCACTTCACCGGATTGCATTTTTACTTTATCGTTTTAGAGATGAGATCCGTGCTCGCGATATTCTGATCCTGTCACCGAACAAAGTATTCTCTGATTACATCAGCAACGTTTTGCCTGAACTAGGTGAAGAGCACATTCCGGAAACCGGGATGGAAGACATTGCCAATGAGTTATTGGAAAACAAAGTTCAGTTTCAGACATTCTTTGAACAGGTAGCCTTACTGCTTGAGCAGCACGATGCACAGTATATTGAACGGATAAAATTCAAAGCTTCGTTTGATTTCCTAAGTACGCTTAACAAGTATCTCATTCACATTGAGAATAACTATTTTGATTTTACCGAACTCAAAGTCGGAAAGGTTATGCTGCCGTTTCCGTTCATCCAGGAACGTTTTCGAGCGTATCACCGAATGCCCTTGCTAAAACGTTTTCCGGAAGTAGTGCGCGATGTAAGCAATCACCTGCGTAACGTTGTTCAGCGAAAGCTTACAGGTGAGGAGAAGAATAAAATCTGGCAGGCAATTCCGCGTATGTTCAGATTCAGCAACGCGATGGAGTTGTACAGGGATTTTTATACATGGATGGGAAAGCCCGACATGTACAAGACAATGGCAGGAGGGAAGCTTGAATTCAGTGATGTGTTTCCGCTGATCTATTTCAAAATGCGACTGGAAGGATACGAAGCACATGATCGTGTTAAGCATTTGCTGATTGACGAGATGCAGGATTACACACCTGTACAATACGCAGTACTCGCACGCCTCTTCAGTTGCAAGAAGACAATTTTGGGCGATGTAAGTCAGATGGTAAACCCGTACAGCTCAACTTCTGCTGAAGGAATCGAACGTGTATTTCCGCAGGGCGATGTTGTAAGGTTATTGAGAAGCTACCGGTCAACATTTGAAATCACAAAATTTGCTCAACGCATTTCCACCAATCCGGATATCATTCCGATGGAGCGTCATGGAGCAGAGCCTGAAGTATTGGGCTTTGGCAGCAATGCGGAAGAGCTTACTGCACTAAAAGATTTGATCGCCCAATTTAAAAAGACCTCACATCAATCACTTGGCATAATCTGCAAAATCCAGGAGCAGGCTGAATTTGCGTTTGAAGCACTGCGCGGACCTGATATTCATTTACTTTCACCCGACAGCTCGTCTTTTTACGAAGGTGTTATTATTACAACAGCTCATCTTGCTAAAGGCCTTGAATTTGATGAAGTAATCATTCCGTTTGCTTCAGACAGAAATTACCGTACAGACGTTGACCGCAGTATGCTGTATATCGCATGTACGCGGGCGATGCATAAACTCACCCTTACGTTTACCAAAACTAAAACCGGATTTATCGCATGATGCCAGATTTTAAAAATAGGATGCAACTTGATAAGTTACTCACTCCGTAAGCTTTTCACCGGGTTAGCTTTCGCAGCCCGGAACGATTCAACGCTTACCGTCACACCTGCAATCAGCATACTGATAACTCCCGCTGAAAGGAAAACAATCAGCGTGATGTCGGTACGATACGCAAAACCCTCAAGCCATTTATCCATCATGTAATATCCGGCCGGTATACCGATCACAAAGGCAACAACTACCAATATCATAAAATCACGCGAAAGCATGCCCACCACATGCGAAACGGAAGCACCCATCACTTTACGGATACCAATTTCCTTTGTGCGTTGTTCTGCAGTAAATGCCGCTAATGCATATAATCCCAGGCAGGCAACAAAAATTGCCAAGCCGGCAAAAAACATTACAATCTTAGACAAGTTTTGTTCTGTTCGATAAAGTGAGTTCAGGTGCTCGTCAAGGAACATGTACTCAAATGAAGCAGCAATGTTCTTCTTATAGATGTTTTCAAGCTGCTTAACCGTTGAGGTTAAATTACCGGTATTCACTTTTACTAAAAGATAGTTATACGGCTCCGTCTGGTTGCCATTATGAAAGCAGAAAGGCATGATTGACTGGTGCAATGAATTAAAATGAAAATCTTCTGTTACGCCCACAATCTCAGTCACTTCTCCAAATCCCATAACAGAAACCCTTTGACCGATTGCTTCTTCGGGTGTCAGACCGAGATAATCAACCGCTGCTTTGTTTACTACAAGCTGAATTGTTGTGTCGGTCGGATCTTTTACTTCCGGCAGGCGCTGGCCTGCAATTAATTTGACGTTCAGCACATCCAGCACTTCACGTGTGGCACGCATGGTTTGAAGCGGTGCACCTTCTTCATCACCCGGCTTGTAAAGCGAGCGACCACTTGTGTTGCCTCCCGGGTATGATTGTGATCTACTCACGGTAACAACGTCAGTCAAGACTTCAAAAGCAGTTTTAACATTTAAAACCTGATCGCGGTCTTTAGCCGGAGACGTCATAACCGCTAAAACCTGCTGAGGCTGGTAACCCAATTTTTTATCGCGGATGAACATCATCTGCTTGTAAAACACCACAGAGCAAATGATAAGAATAATCGATATGGAAAACTGAAATACGACAAGTCCTTTGCGCACCCATACTTGTCCGCCTGAAGCGGCAATTTTCTGTAACGCATTTTTAGGGGAAAAAGATGAGAGATAAATGGCAGGATACAAGCCTGACAGCAATGTCAGAACAAACCAAATGATACAAAAGCCAAGCCAGAACCAGCCTGTCAAGACAAAATCCATTGTAATGGCTTTACCACTGAGTTCATTAAATGTGGGCAACAGGAAGCTAAAAGCCGCAAGGCTTACAAGAAGTGCAATCAGTACAAACACGGATGCTTCAATATAAAATCTCCGCGTAAGCTGGAAGAATGTAGCCCCTAATGTTTTATTAATTCCAACTTCTTTATTTCTCCGCTGCGATTGAGCCGTAGAAAGATTCATATAGTTTACAGCCGCGATCAAAAGAATAACACTGGCAAGTCCGATAAGGATTTTTACCTGTTTATAATCGCCATATTCCCTGCGATCAGAGCCTGAGTTAAAATCACCGGAGTGTAATCTGATATCCATGAGGGCCTGGAGTGAAGTGGCTACCCGTCTGCTCTCGGGCTCAACGTTTCGCTCAATCATTGAAGTGATTTTTTGTTCAGCCGCATACTGTGATACGCCTTCGTGCAGCAGAAAAAAGGAATCAAAACTTGCATTACTCCAGCTCTGATTTCGTTCTTGTCCAAACCAGTTCGAAGAAAAGCTTGCAATCAATTCAGGCTTGAGGAAGGAATTGGAAGGCAGATCCTTATATATACCTGTTACTTCAAGCTCAAACTTGCCGTCTATGGTCAGCACTTGACCCATCGGATCAGAATCACCAAAGTACCGCTGCGCAGACTTTTCGCTGATCACTACAGTGCCCGGAACATCCAGGCGCATGTCTTTTAACGTTCCTTTTACAAAGGGAATGGTGAAAATTTCAAAAAGTTCAGGATCTGCAAAGAACAAATTTTTCTCGCTGAAGTTTTCTGTATCCCGGGAGATAAATGCGATATCACCAAAGTTATGATGGAAGTAACGCGCAGCTTTCTCCACTTCCGGAATTTCCTTTACAGCTGTCGTAACCAGCTTATTAGGAGTACCACCCCATTTTCGGCTTTCACCATTATATTCCGATGTTGATACACCCCGATAGATTCTCTCTTTATTCGCATGGAAGCGATCATACGAAAGCTCATCGGTCACATATAAGCTGATTGCAAGAAAGGCGGTTAAACCAATGGTAAGCCCTACGACATTAATGATGCTGAATGATTTATAACGCAGCATGGCGCGAAGGGCGATTTTCAGATAGCTAATTAGCATGGGGGTAAGATTTTTATGTGTAAGACTAAAATCGTTCCAGATGAATACCTCTATTTTTAAATTAAAAATAGTGATTATGGATTTTAGGCAGTCCGGTTTTGTTGCAGAATCGTTCGATAACGGGCGGTTGTTTACTGACAAGAATAGGCAGAATGTTTACCTTGGTCTAAAGTCCAAACTCCATCAAAAGACCTTTCAGCTAATCGCACGATTATCGATTACCATAATTGGCAATGCCCAATCAGGCACCAGAATCATTATCAACACCGGCACAAAATGCGAATCACTGAGCGAAGATATTTACCAGCTGGTAATCGGCTTCAAACAAGTTCCATAATAAGCATCAGTTAATTGTAAGGTCGTGCTTACAATTAACTGATACCTGATATTATTCGTGTCGTAGCGTCTTGATTGGGTTTGAGAAGGCGGCCTGTAATGCGCGGTAGCTTGTTGTGAGCAACGCAATCACAAAAGTTGCAAAGCCTACCAGGATAAAAATTACCCAGTTGATATCAATCCGGAATGCAAAGCTGTTGAGCCATGAATTAATTGCATACCAGGCGATCGGGCAGGAGATAATAAACGCAATGGCGATCAGCTTTGAAAAATCGGTTGATAATAAGAAAACGATCTGACCAACAGATCCTCCCATAACTTTACGAATTCCAATTTCTTTTTTACGTTCTTCTGCAATGAACGATGCCAGTGCAAATAACCCCAGACAGGCAACAATAACCGCCAGTCCGGAGAATATTCCTGCAACTTTGCCGAGCTTCTCCTCATCTTTATAAAGCTTATCCAGTTCCTGGTCAAGGAAGAAATAGTCAAACGGTCTTCCGGGTGCTAATTCTTTCCATTTCTGTTCAACCGCAGCTACCGTACCTTTCAGGTCTTGAGTATTCATTTTGATGGCGATGTATTTCAGCTCAAAATTAAAATGCCGCGGGAGTGATCGTAACTGAACCACGAGCGGTTCAATGGTTTTATGTTTCGATACAAAATTGAAATCTTCGACAACTCCAACTATTTCACCATGATATGGACCATAATCAAAAGGCTTCCCAACAACCTGATCCATTTTCCAGCCCATTTGTTTTACCATGGCTTCATTGATGATTAGCGCAAGACTGTCGTCCGTAACTTTGGTTTCATCATAAGCGCGGCCTTCCAGAATCTCCAGGCCAAATGTTTTAAAGAAATCATGGCCAACCCAAATTACAGAAAACAATTTACCCTTATCCATTCCTTCGAACCGATAATTATCACCCTGGTGCTTGGAGCCGACAACATCCAGTACCCCGCTCATGCTAACAATGTCTTCCCGTTGTTCGAGTTCCTTTTTGAATCCGGGATACATACGATTCATGGGTGTTCTTAGCGCTGAGACATAAAGTATTTGTTCGGAATTAAATCCCGTATCACTCTTTCGCAGAAAATCAAGTTGACCGATCGCAATCGTTGTGCTGATGATCATGATGATGGAAAGCGAGAACTGAACAACAACGAGTACTTTACGAAGTACAGCTCCACGGCCGCCCTTCGCCTGACTGTCTTTCAAAACTTTCGCAGGGATAAAGGAACTCAGTACCATTGCCGGGTAAATTCCCGAACCGATGCCAACAATAACGAATATGGCTGTTAATGAAAGAAGAATTACAGGGTTCAGAAAAACTCCATATCCGATTGATTTCTCAGCCAATGAATTAAAAGCTGACAGGCCCGAAACTCCTGCTGCCACCGCCAATAGAATTGCAACCAGTGAAATGATCAACGACTCAAACAGGAATTGAAAGATCAACTGCTGACGTTCTCCACCTAATGTTTTGCGCAAACCCACTTCTTTTGCGCGCTTGGCTGAGCGGGCAGTAGAGAGATTCATAAAATTCATGCAGGCGATGAAAAGAATAACAATTCCGATGACCGTGAATACATAAATATTCTGTTCGCTGCTGTTGGCTTCTAACTCAAACTCCAGGTCAGACTTTAAATGTATATCCGTTAAAGGCTGTAAAGACATTTTTGTATCGCCTCTAATAAATTCCGGAAAGAACTTTTGAATGAATGTCGGGAAGCTCTGTGAGAGTTGATTTGGATCAACACCTTCTTTGAGCAATAAATACGTCCAGCATGGGTTCCAGTACCAGTTTTGCGGGTACTGACCACCAAAGAAATTCTTAAGAGTTGAAAATGAAACTAAAAAATCAAATTGAAAGTGAGCATTACGCGGTGGATTAGCCATAACACCGGAAATCATCAACTCCTGACGGCCTTCAATGCGCAGGAATTTTCCGATCGGGTCTTCGTCACCGAAATATTTTTTTGCAGCATCTTCTGTAAGCAACACTGAGTTGGGCTGTTGCAGCGCTTTCTCCTTGTCGCCTTTGATGACTTCATAATCAAAGACCTGAAAGAAAGTAGAGTCGACAAACAGAACGTGGGGCTCGTTAAACTCCTTCTCAGCATCATCGCGATTGGCAATCAACAGGGTAGGAGATTGAAAATCGAAAAACCGCACCTGGTTTTCAATCAGATTTTCATATTCTTCAGCCATTGTTGGGCCAACCGGAAATGGTACGCTTGATGATCTTTCTCCTGAGCCCTCCGTTTGAATGAATTCATTGATCCGGTAAATTCTTTCAGCTTTGGTATTAAACCTGTCGAAGCTAAGCTCATCGTTAATATAAATGGCAATGAAAATACAGCTTGCGATTCCGAGCGTCAGGCCGAATACATTGATCAATGAATAAAACTTGTCTTTTAAGATACTACGGATTGCAACGGTAAAGTAATTGCGTATCATGCTGGGGGGGCGTTTGGTTATGCGTATCTACGAATTCAGAATCACATGGATTTGAATACTACATGAGCGGAACAAGGTCTATATGAATAGTCTATTAATGCTTTGAAAAATGAGGTGTTCGGTTTCGAATAGCGCTATCTTTGAAGAAATCGGCCAGCAGGATTATACTAAGTTGCAGCCGCTGTTAACCTTTACCAAAATCACCATAACCTATGATCATACGATTTCTTACAGGCATGCTGCTCGTGACTACAACGCTTGCTTCAGCTCAAACCGATCCGAAGCCCGTGCGCACCTCAATCGAAACACAAAAGCGCGCGATCCGAATGGATATTCCAATGACGAACTCCATCCGCAAAGCATTCAAGGCTGGTACCCGCGATTTTTCGGGTAAACCCGGACCAAATTACTGGCAGCTTGAAGCAGACTATACCATTAACGCAAGTCTTGATCCGGCAACGCAAACGATTACCGGTTCTGAGAAAATCAGCATGCATAATAACAGCAAGGACGACTTAAAGAATATTGTTCTCCGTCTTGACCATAACATGTTTCGTCCTGAAGCGCAGCGTGGCGGCTCAACTCCGGCTGAAGCTACTGAAGGAATTATCCTGACAAGTTTAAAGATAGCCGGACAGGTTGTTGATCTTACTGCTACACCTGCATTTGGACGAAACAATCCACCGCCAACAAAAATCACCGTGTCCGGACTTACCCGAACCATAGCATCAATTAACCTGATTGAGCCGGTTAAAGCAGGCGCAACGGTTGAGCTTGAAATAGAATGGCATACCAAGCTGCCGGGTGGAACAATTGGCAGAGGCCATCGTATGACACAACGATTTGACAACAAGCTTTTTCAACCGACACAGTGGTATCCGCGCATTGGAAAGTATGACGACCTGCGCGGATGGGAAACAAGTCCGTACCTCGGGCCTTCAGAGTTT
>CAZHQP010000121.1:0-8359 GCA_964534735.1 uncultured Roseivirgaceae bacterium | reverse complement strand
TAATATACACCGACCTCTCATCAAACGTAACCTGGTACTGTTTTATTGAATGATCCTGAACGCGCCTTACCCGCCTGACATGCGCGTGAAGAAAGAAACAGATGCCTTGATCAAAGCAGGATTCACGATTCACCTTCTTTGTCTTCGAAAAAAGAATGAGGCCACTACCGAAATCGTAAACGGTGTTCACGTTACCCGCATTGATGCCGGAAAAAATAACGTGCAATTGGCCTTCTGGGATATGGTAATTGCCTTTACCTTCCAGCATCCGGTCTTTAAAAAGAAGATGCAAAAATGGATCAGGACAAACAATCTTTCCGTTATTCATGTCCACGACCTGCCATTGGTCGGTACGGCATTAGCCCTTCGAAAGAAATTCAATCTTACCGTTATTGCCGACTTCCATGAGAATTATCCGGAGGGACTTCGCACATGGTTTGCCTGGAAAAAAGGGCTGGCAGTTAAATTGAAGAACCGAATGTTTATGAATCCCGATCGATGGGAGAACCATGAACGAACTGCTGTACTAAGAAGCGACCGCGTGATTGCCGTTGTTGAGGAGATGAAGAAAAGGTTACTTCAAAAATATCAACCCACTGTTGACACAATCCATGTGATCTCCAATACCGAAGAGAAAGCTTTTATCAACCAGGAGATTGACCCGGCTGTGTACTCCAACTTCGCAAACAAGTTCAAGATTTTGTATTCCGGCAGCATCGGCCCGCACCGGGGTGTAGATACTGCCGTTGAAGCAATGCAATACCTGAAGGGCTATCATGACATCGAATTTATTATTGTGGGTTCCGGAAGTAAAGACGTCATGAATCATCTGAAGACCCTTACTGGCAGGTTATCCGTTACCGACCATGTTCACTTTTTGGGATATCAATCATTCAAAAAGTTTTTTTCGTACATGCATTTTGCGGATGTCAACATTATTCCTCACAAATCAAACCTGCACACCGATAACACCATACCGCATAAACTTTTTCAGGCCATGATGGCCGCGCGCCCCGTTTTGGTAAGTTCAAGTGATCCCTTAAAGAGAATCATCTCAACGCACCACGCGGGTCTGGTATTTGAAGCCGGTAACGCGAAAGACTTTGCCGATAAAATTCTCGAACTGTACAACGACCGGGCACGGGCAGCAGCACTCGGGGAAAATGGAAAAAATATCACGTTACATGGCGACCTGAACTGGGATACCGAACAGAAAAACCTGGTAACGTTCTATAAAGATGTTTTCAACCAGTTGACATGAAGAACATCGATCGCTGGCATCCGACCAAATATGTATGGAAGGGCTCTACGCTTAGAGCCTCCCGCGATACGCGAATGGTAAGTTTGTCGTCACGGCTGATGACCGACATCACGGCTACGTTCTACCAGCGTTATCTGCCACTGCACGCAAAAGGAAGGTTAGCCGATCTGGGTTGTGGAAACGTTCCGTTTTACGATGTTTACAAAAACCTGGTCACAGAAAACATCTGTGTAGACTGGCCGGGTTCACTTCATAAAAACGAGTACCTCGATTTAGAGTGTGATTTAAACAAACCCCTGCCGCTGGAAGACAATTCGTTTGATACCCTTGTGATCTCAGAAGTTCTGGAACACATCGCCAACCCCGAATTAATCTGGCGGGAAATGACCCGCATTTTAAAGCCAGGCGGAAAGCTGATTCTCAGCGTCCCGTTCATGTATAAGATTCATGAAGCTCCGCATGACTACTATCGCTATACGGAATTCGCACTTAAGAACTTTGCGCAAAAAAATGGCTTGAAGTTACTTGAACTGAAAGCCTTTGGAGGACTACCGGAAGTATTAACCGATATATACGCGAAGAATTTACTGAAGCTGCCGTTAATCGGACGCATGACTTCTGCGTTTTCCCAATGGTTGTGCTTGAGATTTGTCAAGACTGGTTACGGAAGAAAAGTATCTTCACGCACAGCTTCGGCTTATCCGCTCGGTTACTTTATGATTGTTGAAAAATAACTATGCTTTCGTTTCTTCTCAACTGTATTAGAATTTTTGGATTTGTTCCAGGCCTGGCTGCATACATCCGGATTAAAGTTCTGAAACGAAAATCGTTTTACGTGCCTGGTTTATCACATCCCATCTTCTATCGTCCGGGAACAGTTGATGTATCAACGTTTCGCGAAATATTTTTACGACAAGAATATGCGATCAATCTGCCCGAATCCTTAAAACCTAAGGTTATTATCGATGCCGGTGCAAATATTGGCTTCACCTCACTGTTCTTCCTAAAGCGATACGCTCCCGAACGTATCATTTCACTGGAACCCGACCCCGGGAACTTCGAATTGCTGAAGAAGAATACAGAAAAGTATCCTGCCATTGTACCCGTGCAGAAAGCGCTTTGGTATAAAGAAGGCGCTATTGAAATCGTTGATAAGGGCTATGGTCTTCGGGGTTTTACAGTAGAAGATGCGATTGATTCTAAAACATCATTACCGGCTACTACCCTCGATAACTTGTTAACAACACACAAGCTGAAAACGATTGACATCGTAAAGATGGATATTGAAGGCAGTGAGAAAGAGGTCTTTGAAGGCGATACCCGCTGGCTGGCTAATACACGGTGTTTGATTATCGAACTGCACGACAGAATGAAACCGGGATGTTCGAAAGCTGTGTTCGAAGCAACCAACCGGTATAATTTTGATTTCTCAATCCGGGGCGAAAACCTCGTTTTTATAAAAAGAGATTTCTAGCTCATCAACGGTTATCTCGTATAGGCTTCTATTGCCTGGTCGTAAATTTTTTCCAGTCGTTCCGTTTGTCGCTTTACGCTGAACTCCTCCTCCACCCACTTTCGCGCATTCACCCCGAGATTTTCTAATGCCGACCGGTTGGTAAATACCTTTTCAAGACACTGACGCAGCGATTCAACGTCATTCTCCTTCGCCAGAAAACCATTGATGCCGTCTTTTACAATCTCCGGGATGTCGGAATGATTGGTAGAAACGACAGGCATACCGGTAGCCATCATATCAACAATAGCCATCGGAGTGCCCTCCTTTCGGTTGTCTTTCGTTGTCCGGCTCGCCTGAATAAATACATCGCATGAATGCGCCATGCTGATAACTTCCGCGTAGGGCTTGTAGCCATGTATTTGTACGCGCGATTCAAACTGCCAGGTTGCTATTTCTTCCAGTAATTGAGCTTTTAACGGACCATCTCCAATGATATCAAGCTTGAAGTTGAATTTTTCTTTCAACTGGCCCAGTGCTTTGATCGCAATCTCGATCCCTTTCTTTTCCAGGAAGCTTGACGCGATCAGGAAACGAACGGGCTGATTACTGTCAGCTTTCCTTGATACAAATTTTATCTCATCAACGTCAATTCCGAGATGATGAATCACCAACTTATCAGGCGGGCACCCCAATTCGATCAGACGCTCTTTCATGTACGGGCCGAGTACAAGAATTTTTTTCGCGCCAGCGAAAAGTTCTGCATACTTACCCTCGTGCATGCTGGCAAATGCATCGTCACCGTAAAAACTACATATCAATGGCACGTTCAATTTTTTCGTAAGTCCGATTGATTTTGCACCCTGATATCCAAAATGCGCGTGAAAGATTTCCACCCGATATGCATGGCACATACGTTTAAAAAATGGAATGTATCCGATAGTTTTTAAACAGAATATCTGCCAGACGCGTTTGAATGCTGATAAATCCTGAAGACTATAAAGTTTATCAAGGGGGAAATGACTAATGTTTTGCTTTGTCCGACAAAGGAAAACCGGATCAAACGACACATGGTTAATTACCGATCGGTAAATCCAGTTTGCCGTTAACGGCAGATAGTTAGCCGTATAATGGGCACAGTAGCGTTTACGTGCGGGATTTATCATAAAATCTAACGGTAGCCTGTATACCTTCTTCAAAGCCAATGGCAGGCGACCATCCAATATCTTTGGCAAGCTTTGAGATATCTGAAATATAATCTCCGGTTTCGATTTTGCGGTCTACTTCCGGCCACGGTTTAAATACGGCACGTGACCCCGGTACATGCTTCACAATAAGTTCCACCGTTTCGCGGATCGAAATTCCCCGACCAAATCCTACGTTGTAAATCTTACCAAACATAACAGGCGAATGAATGCACGCCCGAAGAACATTCACCAGATCATCGATATGCAGGAAGTCGCGCTTTTGTTCTCCCTCCCCATATATCTCAATTACTTCTCCCGTAAGAGCCTTATGAACAAACCAGTTAAGAATACCATAGTGATTACTGCCGAACTTTTGATATGGTCCGTACGGGTTCGAAATCCGGAGGATCACACTTTTGATATTATAAAGTTGTTGATAAAGAAGGTAGTAGTGCTCAACCGTGAGTTTATGGATTGCATAAATTGATTCCGGAGTTAACGGGTGAACTTCGTTTACCGGATTGTATTTAGGCTTCCCGTATACCAGCCGACTGGATGGGAATACAATGATCGCGTTTGGATTGTGTTTTCGGCACGCCTCCAGAATATTTAAATGCCCTTTCAGGTTTCGATCAAGATCAGCATAGGGATCACGGATACTGTCGGATGCACCCGAACGACCCGCCAATGAATAAATAATGTCGAAGCCCACAATTTGCTTTCCGAGGAAATCACGATCTAGAATACTCCCCTGAACAACATGTTTTTTAACCTCATGGGTAAGAAAACCATCAGCGTCATCAACCCGGTCTGCTACTATCGTAACCGAGTATCCATCTGCCAAAAGTGCCGTATACAGATTCTTGCCAATGAACCCGAGCCCTCCTAATATCAGCACATTCTTCTGCTTCATGATTGATGATTGTCGGGTATGAATTTTCTATTCAGCAGTTGCTGCAACCAGATTTCCAACGTTAATGCACCCATAACCTGCTTCATGTAATTCCCTTTTCCCTGTACGTGCGGATCGAGAAACTCACGCTTGAAATTACGGGAAGTAAAATTAGGATAAATTGCCCGATCCACATCCAGCAGTTCGCCAATTCGTTTGGCAGCGACCGGCTCCTTAATCCAATTGTACACATCGGTGTAGGAAGTGGCTATCCCAAGCTTATACTTAACCATATCAACGCCCCGGTAGAATGCCTGAACAGCATCAAGAGCAATTGATGAACGCTCATGAATAGGAACCCGTGTACCTGCGTTGGGAATGGTTCGGTAAAATTCTGGGTATTTCTGCAGTAATGCTTTGTCGTAGACTTTACTTTTTATCCGGAAGTCATCCGGAAGCGAGTACGCAAAATCCATCAATGCCGTATCCATAAATGGAAGACGTTGCGGAATTGTTTTATTCGCTTCTTCCGCACCCATGCCAATCATTCTCCTTCCGCGGTTATACATCACGTACGGATCTACCTTGTCGATATCGAAGAATGAATCATCCGGGTCGCTGAACGCAGCGTACTGACCATAGTAGAATTCCGCCAGAGACGTATCAACTCTTCTATCAGCAAACACTTTCCCCTTCTTATTCATGTACGAGCCACCCAACACAACGTCTCCCAGAAACCCGCTAAGGTTTACCGCCATGATCTCGCGGATACGATTCATCAGATGCGAATAATGCATGTGATACATGTTCAGCATGCCATCGGTTTTCCATACACCGGAGAAACGTTCCGAAAGCCAATCGCTTGTGCGAATATCAAACCATGTATGACTGACATTCGCCATGCGCGCAACGCGCTGCGCAACAATAACATCCTGGCTTTTTGGAAGGCCAAATGTGTAGGTAACAGGCTTTTGATCGTGCACTGCTGCAACGATGGCCCGTGAATCGAGTCCTCCGCTGAGCGCAACTCCAACCTGGTAATCACCAAAAAAACGTTTTTTATTCGCTACATCAAGTAACGAACCGATCTGTTCTGCAGCATCATCAAATGAAAGACTGGTTCGTCTGATCTGGCTCCACGACCAGTATTGGGTTGTTGTAAGTTTATACTCGCGGAGTGAATACGTCACAATCGCTGCTGGCTTAATCAGGGTAACGCCTTCAAGCCAGGTGGTAGTACCCAGCAGGTGTTCGAGTCCGATAAAACAATCGATCACATCCTTGCGAATCTTAAGATCAAACGGCTTAAAAACAGAAAAACACTTAAGTTCAGGAGCAAACGTTAGTTGATTTCCTGCAACGGACAGATAAAACGGTTTTAATCCATAACGGTCAGAGATCAATACAACCTGCTGAGTAGTCGCATCATAAATGATCACAATGAAGATACCGTCAAGCCTGCGGAGAAATTCCCCCAGTGTATTATGCTGATAATGCTGAAGCAGCGTTTCTGCAAAGGTCTGATGTTGCGTAGTGCACTCGCTGCGATTATAAATTTCTCCATCAATCCAAACGGTTACATCGCCTATCCTGGCGGTTGAATCCGGGCTTTCCAGAAAGGTTACGAAAGATTTGTAGAGAACGAGGCCTGCGTCCTGATGAAGCGAAGTAACCTTTGTATGTGAAGCGTACACCGTAAGCTCCGCGCCTTGCCTGACAGAGTCGGAATTACTTTTTGAACCGTAAATGCCGGTGAATCCTGCCATTATTTTTTCAGGGGATTAATCAGCGCGAGCTCTTTCCGGTATGAAAACCAGAGCAGCGCAATACAGAACAAGCAATAGCCGGCATGAACGAATAATGGATAAATTGTACCGATTGATGGTTCCGTAAGTGAAATTGCTAACAGCAGTGTCAATGGCCCGATCATAAGTTTAAAGGCATTGAACTTCATCTCATAGTCATCGCGCAGATACAGAAACAACAGGATCATCTCCAGGACATACGCCAGCGCAGACGCAATGATAATTCCGTACAGATTCCATTGTAAAATCAATAAAATCATCAGTCCGATCTTAAAAGCCGAAACACCAAAACTGATAAACGTCAGGCGATGCATCTTTTTCATGATGTTGTACGGCAGCACAAAATACAGCCGCATCGACCGTAGAATAAAAATGATTGCGATGTACGGCAGATACTGAATCGCATCGGCATAGCCGCTCTTATGAACAAACCATTCAATGATCCATGGCAGAACTAAAATCGAGAAACAAATTACCAGCATAATCACCGAAATTTGTCCGTAGAAGTAACGGTTAACTTCCGGGGTTGATTTCTTTTTACCCGACTGACCGGTTATAAGCTTGATTACCCGCGGAAAAATTGATGCATTCAAGCCGTTAAGCAACAACTCAATCGGTGCAAGGCATTTTACTGCGATATCATAAATACCCACCGAAGCCATCGCAGCCGATGGCATGAAGAAAAGAATAATAAAACGATCGAAATAATTGATTACCCATTGCTGAATCTGGTACACAAAAGTAAATGCATTAAAGCTTGCGGATGTATCACGCCACGGGCTCTTTACGTGAACACCAAACTCGCGGAATACTTTGAACAGCGCCCAACCCGCAACGCCTGACGTGGCGATCACACGTGATCCTAACGGTGCTAGGAGGCTCTCCGGGTAAAGCTGTAACCCAACAATCGTAAGCGTAGCAATCACTCCGAAAGAAATCACATTCGACCAGAAGAAGGGCTCAGGCTTCTCACGTGTCTGTAATAGGTTGTTGTAAACCTTTCCGATCGCTTGAAAAACGCCAATGAAAATCGACATCAGTCCATACGGGTAGAATGACAACGTACTATCCGGCCACACAAGATCAAAGATAATCTGACCGATAGCCGACAAGACCGCGATCAGGGCAAGACCCCATCCTACCAGAAATACAAAAGACGAGCTGATAAACGTACCAAGTTTAATCCGATCGTTTTTAAACTCGTGGTAGTGGATATACAATGAGCTATCGAAACTGTAGGTCGCCAGAATTTGCGTGAATACCGAGAATGCAAGACAAATAGCCAACGCTCCATACGCGTCCGCTGAAAGATATTTGATGTAGAACGGTAACAGTACGATCGCACTTGCCATGGGCAACGCACCGGCAAGCGTGTAGATGGTTGAGTTCTTTATAAAATTTTTACTGATCAACGTATCTGCCTGTTAATAATCTCAACAAGTGTTTGTGTCGTTCCCTTGCGGGAATACTGATCCGCATGTTCGGCTTTCTTCCTAACATCTTCTCCCTGCCATTGCACAAATTCCTTTTGTAAAAATGTTCGGATGCCCGATTGATCATTACCGTCAAACATAACTCCCGCATGTGTTGACGTAAGAAAATCAGCAGCATCTCCATTCACCGGCCCCACGCCCAATACCGGCAAGCCCGTAGCGAGGTATTCAAACAATTTTCCGGGCATATATCCTTCCGCATCTTTGTAACCGGTAAGTACTAACACCAGCACAGCGCTTGACGCATAGATGTCCATTAGCTTATCGT
>CAZHQP010000120.1:0-8376 GCA_964534735.1 uncultured Roseivirgaceae bacterium | reverse complement strand
ACCTTTTTGGACTGAAACTGTTAGCAGGAAGAAACCTGAATGATTACGATACTACTACCGAATACGTAGTTAACCGCCAGTTTGCAAAAATTGCCGGGTTTGATAATCCACAGGATATTGTTGGCAAACGCGTAAAGATCTGGGACAGATTATATCCTGTTGTAGGAGTCGTGGAAGATTTTCATACGACAGCGTTAAATCAGAAAATTGAACCAACCGTGCTGTTTAACAGGCTTTCAAATTACAGGACGCTTAATGTCAAAGTGAATGCTAATAACTATCAGTCAACGATTGAGGGTGCAAAAAAGCTTTGGGAAGCGGCTTATCCAAAGCATGTGTTTGACTATGCTTTTCTGGATGATAATATTCGCGAGTTCTATGAAGGAGAAGAAAAAATGTCCGTGGTGATCAGCGCCTTTACCAGTATCGCCATAGTAATCGGTTGTATTGGACTGTTTGGATTAGCAACTTTTTTAGCCAATCAACGAACGAAAGAAATTGGAGTGCGAAAAGTATTAGGCGCGTCTGTTCAGGGAATTGTATTTTCTTTCTCGAAAGAATTTATCATTCTTATTGTAATCGCATTCCTGTTCGCGGCACCGGTTGGCTGGTTTGGCATGAGCTCGTGGCTGGAGGAATTTTCGTACCGGATAAACATCGGCCCGATTATTTTCATTACAGCCTTGCTGACTACATTAATAATTGCTCTGTTGACGGTTGGTTACAGATCGCTCCAGGCAGCTAAAGCAAACCCGGTTGATTCATTAAGAAGTGAATAATATCAAAAGGATTTTTAATAACCACCCAACTAAAAAGGCTCCGGACGGGAGCCTTTTTTATCTCCAGTTTTCCCGGATAACCTTGAGCATTTCGGAATGAATGTTTGTATTGGATGCGCAAAGTTCACCTCCAAACAGGAAGTTATCACCGCCCTTAAAATCAGTCACTTTTCCACCGGCTTGTTTAACAATGAACGTTCCGGCAGCAACATCCCACGGGTTCAGGTTGTATTCGAAGAAGCCATCCAGCTTGCCGGAAGCTACATACGCAAGGTCCATCGCGGCACTTCCCAGTCTGCGAATGCCGTGTGTTTTATCCAGAAATGTTTTTATGATATCAAGATAAGCTTCAGTTTTATCGAACTGAAAATAAGGGAAGCCGGTAGCCAGCAGGGTTTCAGATAGTGCTTTTGAAGCTGTAACCCGGATTGCTTTTTCATTGCAATATGCACTCCCGTCTTTAATGGCGTGATAGCTGTCGTTATGAACAACATCATGCACCACACCGAGTATGACTTCCTGACGGTATGCCAGTCCAATACTGATCGCATAAACCGGTAGTCCGTGAAGGAAATTTGTAGTCCCGTCAAGCGGGTCAATGATCCAGTTATATTCGTTTGATTGAGATTGTTCAACCGTACCCTCTTCTGTGATAAAGCCGGCTTGCGGTAAGATTTTTGAGAGAACGGTAACTAATTTTTTTTCTGATTCTTTATCAACATAAGAAACCAGGTTATTGAACTTTTCTTTTTGTTCAATACGGGTGTTATCAAAATTCTCTCTTTCTGTGCGGATGAAAGCTGCCACCGAGCGACACAAGTCAACAACTTCCAGGTCAATACTTTTCAGGTCCATAGTTCAGTCGTGGAGCAAGATACTATTTCAAACGTCCAGGTCAGCATTATGTTTTTGTTTTGTCTTGCCGCTCACAACAACAACAATCTCACCCTTAACTTCTTTTGCGTTAAAGTACTCGAGCACTTCCTGAACGGTACCCGTTTTGGTTTCTTCAAATTTCTTGGTGAGTTCGCGTGAAACAGAAAGCTGCCGTTCTGCTCCGAAAAATTCTTTAACCTGTTCGAGTGTTTTTACCAAACGGTGCGGAGATTCATAAAAAATAATGGTCCGGTCTTCTCCTGCCAGTTTTTTCAGTAAGGTTTGTTTTCCTTTTTTGTGTGGCAGAAAACCTTCAAAAATAAACCGGTCGGTCGGAAATCCTGATTTAACCAGTGCCGGGATTAAAGCGGTTGCGCCCGGCAGGCAATCAACCGCCAATTCATTTTTTAATGCTTCCCGAACCAATAAAAATCCCGGGTCGGAAATTCCGGGCGTACCGGCATCGCTGATCAATGCCATCACTTCACCTTTTTTTAAACGATCAATAAGAGCTGCAACAGCTTTGTGCTCGTTAAAAATATGGAACGATTGCAGGGGTTTGTTAATCTGATAATGCTTTAGTAAAACCCCGGATGTGCGCGTATCTTCCGCAAGAATAACATCTACCGACTTTAAAACTTCAAGCGCACGTAACGTGATGTCACCTAAATTACCAATGGGTGTGGGTACGAGATATAAAGATGTTTTTACTTCCACTGGATAAATGCGTCAATCGCTTTGGCTAATTTTCGGTCGAGGTCTGTTACGATATTTCCGGCATCATGCGTGGACAGCTCAATGGTTACTGTATTATAAACATTTGACCAGTTGGGATGATGATTCATTTTTTCCGCGACCAGCGCAACTTTTGTCATGAAACCAAAGGCTTCGGTGAAATCCTCAAACTTAAAAGTTCTTTTCAGGCAGTTATTTTCCTCTTTCCACATACGATCAGAATTTAGCTTACTTCAGAATTCTAAAATACAGCATTCACATAAAGCGTCCTAAGTTCCTGAAACAGGATTTAGAGCGCGATTAATCCCTCAATGGCTGCGGCTTTCTGGTAAACTTCAACTACGGCATCACTGGAGGGCGCCATCATTTGCATCGTTAAACTGATGTATTTGCCCTGTGTTGAATTTTTCTCTGAAAAAGTATGATTCGGGAAGAGATTTTTTAGTTCATCCTCCTTGCCTTTTGGGACAATAAATTTGAACATATAGAGCGATGGCCAGCTGTAGTGCTGCTCAAGCTTTATCCGAAAATTGTCAAACCACTCCTGATCCATAATAAAAAAGCCGTTCTGAGATCGAACGGCTTCCGGTATGCTTTAGTTCTCTTACTTAATAGAATTTATAGCGCTTGTCAGTGATGTTAGATTTATCTTTTATCGCATCTCCGATATACTGCGTGTTTTTGTTGGTAGCGCTTTGAATCAATTGATCTTTGTATTCGAAGTAATCCTGTAAAGCCGGGGCGATTGTTTTGTTCTGCATCTCAACAATCAATACCCCACGCTCACCTGCAAAAGGCCTGGTGCGCTTTCCGCTTTCCGGAGAGAACGCTTCCCCAATGGCAATTGCATCAAAGCCTGGTCCTGGTAAGCTGTTTGTGCTAAGCTTCAGGTCGCTCGATGTGTTAATGGTAGCAGCGCTTCCGTAAGCCGTAGCAATTTCTTCCAGGCTTCCTTTAAGCGCAGTGAGCTTATCGATGATCACTTTTGCCTTTGCTTCGTTTTCAACAGCCGGAGTAATCTCATCTTTTACCTGTGCCAGGGGCTTGTATCCTTTCTCAACCTCACCGGTCATTACGGCAACAACATACGTATCCTGCAAGTCAAATACAGTTGAAACCTTGCCTTCTTTTGCATCCCTGAATAACCACTGAACAACCTGGCGGGCATCCGGCAGGGTATTCAGCCTTCTTTCAGCAACGCCCACATTTTTTGCATCGTAAACCGTGATGCCGGATGCTTCTGCGCGTTTTACAAACTCATCAACACCGGAAAGGTCAGCAGCAAATTCATTCGCTTTATTCAAAGCCGTCATCACCGAGGCATCGCTTGGGGTAACTTCGTGCTGAATTTCAGCAAGTGTATATGTGTTGACTTCCTTGCTTTTTTTGCTGCCGGTAACTTTAATAAGGTGATAACCAAACTCAGTTTCAACAATGTCATTCAATACGCCTGGCTTGGAAGCATCAAATACAGCTTTTTCAAATGGCTTTACCATGTGTGGCTGATTGGGATCAGTTCCGCTGAAAAACCAACCCAGGTCACCACCACTGGAGGCAGATCCATCGGTTCCAAATTCACGCGCTTTATCTTCAAAGCTTGCACCTGCCTGAATTTCTTTTAAAACTTTGCTGGCGCGTTCTTTCGCTTCTGCTTTATCCGCTGCAGAAGGGCTGTTCCAACGGAATAGGATATGACTTGCTTTCGCAGAATCAATTTTTTCTCTACCTGTTTTAACAACTTTTATCAATGCATAGCCATTGCCATTTTTGAAAGGCCCTTTTACAGTGCCTGCTACAAGTTCATCTTTTGAGATGTACGGAGGAAGGCTCGCTGTAGTGTACTTCGTGTACGGTGCAAATGAATTGTATGAGTCGTTAGCCGCAAATACGGAGTCTTCAGTTGTGTTCTTAAATTCTGTTACAAGCTTGTCAAGTTCACTTTTAACCTCCAGTGAATCTTCTGCAGAGGCATCAACCGGGAACTGCACAAACTTCAGGTCGCGGGTAAATTCGCTTTTGAATTTTTCTTTGTTCTTGTCATAATATGCACGGAAGTCAGCATCCGTAACGGTTACAGCTGAATCGCTCATCGAAGTAAACGGAACGTAGAGATATTTAACTTCTGCTACGTCACTCTTCATGTGATAGCTCTGTTCTGCCTCAGCAGTTGTTACGTACGTGCTTTTAATTAACAGGTTTTCGTATTTGATGCGGGCACGCCCGGCTTGCAAGTCACTTTGAAAAGCAGTCCACTGTGCTTTTTGATTCTCCCAGTTTCTTAATAACTGTGCATCTTCAGGCGGGCTTTGAAGCTGCTTTAAAAAAGCTTTTACCTGCTGAACATCGAACTGACCGGTTTCAGGATTTGTGAATGACTGCCGAAGATTCGGGTTGATATTTTTTCCGTAGAGCATGTCCTCCATTTCTTCGATGGTGACAATCGAGCCTACTTCTTCATATTGATCTTCAATGGCATGACGTACGATCAGCATCTCCCATGCCTGCTGGCGGATGGCTTGCATCTGGCGTTCGCCCGGCTGCTGGTTATTATTTAACACATAGCTGTTTTCACGAGCCTGGATGGCGGCCTGGTATTCTTCCAGGGAAATAGATGTTCCTGCGATTTTACCAACGCTTTTATCGTTAAGCAATACTGAGTTATTTCCGAAAAGGTCGCCCAAAACGAAGAGCGCAATAGCCACAAATACGAAAATGACTACCCCAACCCCCATTTTTTCTCTTAATGTTCCAATCAATGCCATATACTCATTTTTAAAGAACCGCAAATTTAGCGGGTTCTGGCTATTAGAAAAATAACCCCGAAAAATAAAGGTAAAATGTTCTCGATGTTGGCAAATTGTTGATAAACAGGCCCTTATAAAGATGCCTTGATCCCCGGAAGCGAGGGATAATTAAGGAAGCAGGCTTAATTTTTCTTGCGATAGAGATAGATGAACAGCAGCATGGTGGAGAGCATAATCAGCCAGTAGGCTTTGCCAAAGCTGACGGTAATCACCTGGTGGATTCCGATAATTAAAAAGGCTGCCGCGAAGGAGATCAGCAATACATCGATCAGTTTCATGGCGCTAACT
This sequence comes from uncultured Roseivirgaceae bacterium, assembly GCA_964534735.1. GTDB lineage: Bacteria > Bacteroidota > Bacteroidia > Cytophagales > Cyclobacteriaceae > UBA2336. Next base: position 2,894 of record CAZHQP010000120.1, on the reverse strand, counting down.
TACGCAATCAGGGAATGTGTTTTATTCTTCCACGGAAAAGCTTCCGTGCGGATCGATAATCTCGTAGGACGACATATCCTGTTTGGCATTAAGCCCGTTGCCAAAAATCACTTCTTTTTGCATCCGGATAGTCACGAATTTTTCGGTGTTGATCGTTTCCTTTACCGGGAACCAGAAGAGCTCCTCCGTGGTCAGTTGCTCATTCTTTGCGATGTTAACCACAACCACTTTGCCACGCGCGCGCCACTTGTCTTCTGTTTTAAAATAATAAGCGTGATCGGCCCGCATGGTAGACGAGAGCTTTCCTAACTCATCATAAAACTCAAGGTTAACGCCTTTCGGAAACTCACGGTCACCGGTTTTGAACTCGTAGAGCAGTGGTGTACGCATCTTTACCTTGATCAGCTCATGCTCGGTATATAACAACTCTACCTGTTCAGCTTCCTGTAACGGACCTTCATATTCTTTTGGCTGTGCGTTTTCCTTTTGTGAGCACGCTGCACAGATCAGTAAAAATATGTAAGCTATCTTTTTCATAAATGTAAAAAGCCATAGTAAGTGCTATGGCTCATACTAACTTTTGTATTAACTAACCTTAATCAATCTTCCTGCGATGGAACCACTGATCAACAAATGTTATTCCGAAGTATATTTTGAAATACGTCTCTTCAACTGCTGTTTCTGACTTGTTTCCGCGCTTTCCAAGACGCAACGCCCAGTCTATGCTGGACCGTCCTGCCGGTAAGCTAAAAACCAAAATTAATGCCATAATCGTTAAGCTGATTGCCATTCAGAGCATAAGGAGTCTTTTCATAGCTGACCCCGGCTCTGTACGTAACGCGCTTCAGATAATTCTTGAAAGCTGTCTGATCAGGTGTTATCTCACCGCCCAGGGATACTTTCCAGGATTTTTCAAGGCCTTCATCTTCTGCATTGATGCTATTGAATTTCGACCAATCCTGAACGGCAAACTCGGTACCGACCGACCAGGTTTGTCCTTTGCTGATGGCGAACCCAACCGTTAATGCTGATGGAATTTCAATCGATCCGTCTTTGTAAATGAGTGTATCGGAAGTGAGCGGAGTTTCGTTGGCCAGTCTTCGCTGCTCTACAGTAGTTTTCGTTGCGCCCAGCTTTGTTGCGAAAGCATACGTAAGTCCAGCGTGTATTCTGAGGTCGTTGTTAAAAAGCGAATCTTTTGTATAGGCAAGTCCGCCCGTAAACATGAAGTCTTTTATGTAGGTCTGTTCTTTAATGCCAACAATAAAAGGAGTTGCCTGATCTGAGTTAATAAGCCGGTTCGAATAGTCGGAGATAGTTGACCCAAAAACATACGATGCTTTCAAGCCGATTGAAAGCCCTGGTGAAAGCGTAAAGCCATTTGCCCATGAAACCTGTGATAAGCCCCCACTGCCAATTTCAGTAACCCTCATCGTGTTTACCTGAGTGCCGCCACCGTCAAGCACAGGATCGTCATGGATCAGTTTGTAATTTACTTTTGAATAGGGAAGAAGGGTTATCGAAGTAGACCAAAGCATCAACTCGGGGTGCTTCTTGCTTTTCATTACCGGGAATGCAGTAACGAGATAATTCAGGTTTCCATTCGTTCCTTTCTGGCTTGCCGAATCGTTGCTGAATGTACGGGATTCAACCAAGGCACCTGCCTGGAATGTCGTAAAATAATTATTGATTAGCAGTGCGGGATTTTGATTATTTACCGACCAAAACATCGGCTGACTAATGCCTACGCCTGCCATGCCCTGATTTTGAATCACAGCATTTCCAACAATTTCCCCTACGCCAAACGTTGAGAATGGTGACCGGGCTGCCTGCCCGAAAGCTGACAGGGAAACGATCATGAAAAATGCAGGGAGAAGTTTCTTAAAGACGGACATTATGAATCAAAATGGTGTTTAAACCTATGAGCACTAAATCAGGGGACGCAAATATGGAGGCTTTCAGCTTGTTTTCAAAAAAAGGAGCATCTCCGCCACACAAAATCACCTGTAAATCAGGGTATTTGTGCTTGTAGCGGTCAATTATCCCGTCAATTTCGGCAAGTGTACCGTTTACAATTCCGCTTTGAATTGATGTTTCTGTACTGTTCCCGATTAATTCCGGATTCTCTGCCGGATTGACTAACGGCAGGCGGGCGGTAAAAGTGTGCACAGCCTGAAACCTCATTTTTAAACCGGGTGAAATGCTTCCTCCATGGTATTGCTTGCTGCTGTCGGTAAAGTCATAGGTTATGCAGGTACCGGCATCTATTACAAGAGTATTTTGAGAAGGAAAAAGTTGTAACGCCCCACAAGATCCTGCAATGCGGTCGACCCCAAGTGTGTGAGGAGTAGCGTACAGAATTTTCACCGGCAACGGCAGCGTGTGCGAAAGAATGAATTTTCGTTTTGCGTTCGTCCATTGTGCAACAGTTGCGGCATCGGTTGATACCGAGCTGATGATAAAATTTTCCGTTGATGTTGATTCAAGAAAATTTTTAAGTACTTCCGGTTCGTTTAAGGTGTGTTTGGCGGTCAGGCGATGCTGATCGAAAATCGCTACCTTGGCGGCACTGTTGCCATAATCAACTACTACGTTCACGAAAGCGGGGTTATGGTGAGATAACGACCTTCAAAAATATGAATTCGAAGCAATTTTATAAAGTGATTGGAGTGATGTCGGGTACATCACTGGATGGTGTTGACCTGGCATATTGTACGTTTTCATTTGACGATCGCTGGTCATTCAAGCTGGAAGCTGCGCAAACCGTATCATACCCAGTTACCTGGATAAAAAAATTAACACAAGCGAATACACTTTCAGCTGAAAACCTCTTGATGCTGGATGTGGAATATGGTGCATACCTGGGATCACTTTGTAAAAGCTTTATCACAAAA
>CAZHQP010000119.1:0-8389 GCA_964534735.1 uncultured Roseivirgaceae bacterium | reverse complement strand
GGAATCGAACCTGCATCCTAAGTTCCGGAAACTTATATTCTATCCATTGAACTACGGAGCCATTTTGCTCTTCCTGGCTAAGTATTTGGTCAGGGGGCACAAAAATAATCCAAATTTTTAAATAACGTGAACACTATTGTTCCGGCTCGTATTCGCGCGGCAACAGGTTGGAAGTCCGGTCTGACCACATCATATATCCGTCAAAAAACACGTCTTTAATGTCCTCGTAGTAACCGTTATCAAAGATGCTCACCGGTTTACCCGAAAACTTAATAATGGAGTGCTGTTCTTTTCCATGCGATTTCCGGTTCAGCTTAATATATTCGGGCTCTTCAGCTTCTCCGGTATAGATTACATACAGCATTCCCTGGTAAATAATATGTTCCCGGGTTTGATCCATGAGTTGTTCGGGTTTTATAATCCGTTGGCCCAGACTGTCGAGCTGTTCCGGAAGATTGTATAAATAGGTGTAATACCTTGCGCTGTCAAACGCCATGCGGTTGTTATTTACTGTGCCGCGGGTACTTAAGTATAGCTTACGCCAATAGCCAATGCGTTCTTTCAAAAATTCTTCCGGGGGACGTTTAGGGTTCGGGATTTTATAAAGCTCATGTAACACAAACGGTCCGTTTATAGCACCTTTTCGAAGCATTCGAATCAAGTGAGAAAAAGATCCTTCGTAAGCACGTTTGCGCTCGGCTTCCCACTTTCTTTGTTGCGCCAGATTTCTGGCGACAAGCATTTCGAATCGCGGAAAGCCTGAATAGATTTGCGTACGCGAATTGAAGTTTACTTCGAACGTTTCGAGTGTATAAAAAATCTTATAGCCAAGTGCATTGTTTTTGATTTCAAGGGGCGCTCTTGCAAACGCGATAAGTGTATTTTGATCGGGGTCTTCATAGGCGACAAGATCATTTACATTGAGAATTTCACAAGCTGATGCATTTTTATTTTCCCCGATAAAATACTGTTTGAAGTGCCGGATATCGGAAGATTTTTGTGAAAAGTCAGATTTGACAACTAACTCTTCAAGCTGCTGTACATCCTGGCTTAATAAAATAATTAATGTTTGAGAAGGCCCCGAAAACAGCATTGGGTACTTAATGGATTTGTACCCCACAAATGAAATAACCAGGTCATATTTACCCGATTGAAAATTTTTCAATGCAAACTCTCCAGTTTCACTTGTGGTTGTGCCAATTGATGTGTTTGCAAAAAACACGTTTGCGAAAGCAATTGGCTGACGTGTGAGCGAATCAAGTACCTTACCTGAAAGCGTATTTTGGCTGTTGCCTGGAAGCCAAAGCCCCGAACATAAAATAAGGGTGAATAGGTATTTCATAACAACTGTGGGGAATTCAATAAGTTAGTTTTAAGGTTGCCGCACTGACGTCAGAGTTCGTGAATGTTAATAATCACCTGTGTTTTGGGGCGGAACATATTCCAGCGGCAAAAGGTCGGCTATTTTTTCTGCCCAGCCCATATATCCTTCAAAGAAAATATCCTGCACGTTTTCATAGTAGCCGTTCTCGTAAATGCGAACGGGTGCCAGGATGTGAACGGTACTATGCTGATGGCGAGCGGGAGCCCGGTTGTTAAAAATGGCATACCTAGATTCTTCTGATTCTTTTTTATAAATGATGCGCAACATGCCGGTATACGTAATGGTGTTGCGTGACGAATCGAGCAATGAGCTTGCACCCTTAACTTCAGCGCCCAGACTGTCAATCAGTTCAGGTTTGCGTTTTAGACGCATATAATACGAGAGACTGTCGTTGCCATACATATTACCGGTAATAACGAACGAGTTGTTTGCTTTGCGGTAAAGCCTTGCAATTTGTTTATCTAAAAACTCGGTGGGTGGCCGCTCAACGTTTTTTACCCGGTAAAGCTTAAACACTGCATATTGATTATCCCAGTCTCCCTGTTTCAGTAAGCTTATAAAATGGCTGAAGGATCCAAAGTACGCACGTGTACGCTCTCTGTTCCAGCGTTTAACCTGACCTTTATTCTTCGGCTCGAGATCTTCAAAACGCGGAACACCCAGGTATATCTGATTGCCCTGAATATAGTCGGCTTCAAAAATCTGCAGATCATAAAAAACTTTGTAACCCATTGCCCGGTTCTCTATAATAATCGGTTTTTTGCATACCGCAGAAAGCAGACCGGTAGACGCATCATAATCTATGAAGATGTCCTTCTTATTTAAAACCACACACGATTTTGAATTTTCTGTCTCACCGATGAAGTTTCGATAAAATTGACGGAGATTCGATTCCCGATTGGAGGTATCTGGCGAGATAATAACCTCGCTAAGCTGGGTTGTTTTTTGAGACAATAAAAAGTTAACCGATTTTTTCGTTGCGGAAAACTCAAGTGAAATTTGAGAGGTTAGGTAACCTACAAATGAAACTGTCAGATCATATTTTCCATCCGGAAAATTTCTTAATATGTATTTGCCATCCTCAGCTGAATAAGTTCCAAGCGAAGTATTGGCAAAGTAAACATTGGCAAATGGTACAGGCTCTTGTGTGATTGAGTCAAGGATAAATCCGGAAACTTCATTTTGCGCAACTGCGTTGCGCAGCAAGGCGGTAAAAAAAAATAGCGTTACTATCAGCTTCATCACTTCAAAGAGCTACCCTGCAATGATACTTATTTTACAGAAGCAGCTGTTACAATTTATAATACCTCCCGTATTTACCTGATAATTCTTAAAAGCCCCGGAAAACAGCGTTTTTGGATGAAAAATTTGATTGAAATAGGGCAGTTAGGCCATTTGTCAGGGAACATGTACATTTAGTGTAATTTATCTATGAAAAGGCTCATTCTCACTCTCCTTTCGCTGATTACTTTCGGCTTTAGCCTGTTAGCGCAAGCCCCGGGCGGAGTTTCTGCTAATTTACGCTGGTGGCTGAAAGCCAATGCCGGCACTTTTACGGATAACGGAACAACCGCTGCCACCAATGGCCAGGCAGTTCAACAATGGAATGACCAAAGTGCGGTTGGCAATCATGCCCGCAATACAGTACTGGCTAATAAACCTGTCTATCGCACAAATATTATTAACGGAAATCCGGCACTGCAATTTTCGTCCGATCAGTTTCTGGATGGGCTGGCCGCACCCGGCATTACGAACACGGAAAGTTTTTATATGATCATGGTATTTCGGCAGAATTCATATGTAGCGGCTGGGAATGATGCAAACGGAACATTTATTATAGATAGGCCTACTGCTACTAATCCACTCATGTCTTTTAAGATGGTAAATACAGATAAGTATTTTTACCAGAAAAGAAATGATGCAGGTGGAAGTTTAGGTGGCCCTGTTTCTGTTTCCTCAGCACCTACAAATGCCTTTCAGGTAGTTGACTACTTCAGGAATACCGGTGTACGCTACGGTATCTATATTAATGGAAGATTGGATGCAACTGCAGGTGGGGATAATGATAATATTACAAGTCCAGCAATCCGCATCGGACGTCATGCGACAAATTCAGGGGGCGGTTTGAATGGCGACTTCGCGGAAGCTGTTGTCTATGATGCTAACCTGAGCGCAGGAAACCGAATCCGGATTGAATCCTATTTGGCAATAAAATATGGTATTACACTCGATCAGACTAATCCAACCAACTACTTCAGCTCATCGGGTGCGGTTATATATCCGTCAGCTACTTCTCATGATGCGTACGACTATGATATTGCCGGAATTGGCCGTGATGACGGATCAGCATTGAATCAAACCGGCTCTCAAAGTCAGAATGCAGTGAGCATTGTACGTATATTTAATCCTTCACCTGCACTGGATGATGGAGATTTTTTGGTTTGGGGTCACAACGCTCCAACCATATGGAATTCGGCAGAAGTACCTTCGCCCTACATTAATAGATTAACTCGTACCTGGCGTGTAGCCGAAACCGGAGAAACCGGAACATTCTCAGTATCGTTTGATTTGAGTGGATTAGGGGTTGATATGTCTGATCCAACTCGATTTGCCTTTTTGGTAGATACAGATGGAAACTTCAGCGATGCTACAGCACACACAACCGGCCGCAGCATCGTAGGAAACGTAGTAACCTTTACGGGTGCCTCGATAAACACGAATGAGTATTTTTCACTGGCTTGCCCATTAATTCCAGGCCCGGGTGGTGTAGCCGCAACCACTGTATGGCTGCGTGCGGATGAAGATGTTTATGTAAATGCCGGAACAACGTTGGCTACAAATAACCAAACTGTACAGCAATGGAATACCCGGGGCGGACTGACTGCTGCAAATGCTACGCAGGCAACTGCAGGTAATCGTCCTACTTATCTCACAAATACGATGAATGGTAATCCGGTTTTGAGATTCGGAACAACCCAGTTTTTAGATTTGGGCACGCTCGGCATAGGCGCTACCAGTGATTTGAATATGTCGGTTGTTTTCAGACCAAATACACTTAATGGAGGTACACTAACCAATACGACAGGCGGATATATTATTGACCGGACAACGGCTACAACCCCTGTTTTTTCACTTAAGCTCCTTTCTACGAACAAGGGGGCTTTGCAAGAACGCATCGACTCTAATCCGCCATTTGATGGTCCGACCACAACCTCAGATGTATCCACGAATGTTCCGCAGGTAATTGATTATTACCGCGATTATGCAGTACGTTTTGGTATTCACTATAACGGAGCATTAGAAAATATTCTGCCGGAATCCGGTGGTGCACTCACGTTCCCGATTCCACGGATTGGTGCGCGTGAAGGGGGAGCGAACGGACTGAATGGTGATATTTCGGAGTTCATTATGTATAACCGCGATATCACCGCTGCCGAACGTAACCGGATTGATTCATATCTGGCCATCAAATATGGTATTACGTTGGACCAGGCAACCTTAACAAATTATACTGCTTCAACGGGAGCGGTTGTTTATCCGGCAACAAGCACACACAGTGCTTATAATAAAGATATTGCAGGTATTGCCCGCGATGCCGTTTCACGCTTAAATCAATCAAATTCACAAAGCGCTAATGCGAATTCGGTGGTGCGTATGCAAAGCCCGAGCAGCCTGGATGATATGGACTTCCTCATGTGGGGAAGTAATGGAGCAGTGTTTACCGTCCGTAATACAGTGGATGTTGGGGCACCCATACTTGGCCGTATGACCCGTGTTTGGAGGATTGCAGAAACCGGTGAAACGGGAACTGTCACTGTCAGCTTTGACCTGAGTATGTATCCAAACAAAACACAGGCAACCCTTCGGTTATTAATTGACCGCGATGGCGATGGCTTTGCTGATAATGATGTCGCACCATTAACCGGAACACTTGTTGGAAATATATTTACGGTAACCGGAGTTAACTTCCAGAACAATGATTTCTTCACGATCGGCTCAACCAATCTAACGGCAACACCTTTACCGGTTGTGTTAACTTCATTTACCGGATCGTATGAACATCCTGTAGTTGCATTAAATTGGAAAACTGCGAGCGAATTGAATAATGACTACTTCACACTTGAACGTTCTGCTTCCGGTGTGCAATTTGAAGAAATAGCGAAAATCCCGGGGTCCGGAACAACATCGTTACCTCATCAATACGGATATGTCGACCCTTCACCCTTTCCGAAAGAAACTTATTATCGCCTGAAGCAAACTGACTTTAATGGCAACTCTGAGTACTCACAGATTATCCGCGTGGAAACAGGGAAAGAGCCAAAGCGAAAGCTCACAGTTTACCCGAATCCAAACGATGGAAATATTATCCACTTTACGTATGGTGATACTCCATTCCAGCTTAATCAGATTGAGATCCTGTCCCAGCAGAATGTTACGCTCGTGTCGCATACACAGGCAGCGACCAGTGGAACAGACTTTTCTTTTCAATTAAGCCGCCCATTGTCTCCCGGTATTTATATCGTTCGGGTTAAGTTTAATAACAAGCTGGAGTCAATTAAGCTGGTAGTTAAGTAAACCTCCCCTCAAATTCTTCAAGAGCGGCATTCAGATTTCAGATAATCAGAATGCTTGTGCAGAAGTTAAAAATCGCCAGATGTACAGCCCTGTTGGCTTTAAATCGCTACTTTTGCGGTTTAAAACTCTTTGAGGAGCTGACGGGAATGGAAAACATCCGCAATTTTTGCATAATCGCCCACATTGACCATGGAAAAAGCACCCTGGCCGACCGCTTGCTGGAATTTACCGGCACGCTGAACGAACGCCAGATGGAGGCTCAAGTGCTCGATAATATGGACCTGGAAAAGGAGAAGGGGATCACTATCAAGGCCCACGCCATCCAGATGAATTATAAGTATAAGGGTAAAGAATATGTTCTGAACCTCATTGATACTCCAGGTCACGTGGATTTCAGCTATGAAGTCTCCCGTGCCATAGCTTCATGCGAAGGAGCCCTGCTGATAGTAGATGCCAGCCAGGGAATTGAAGCTCAAACGATCTCTAACTTATACCTGGCTCTTGAGCATGATCTGGAAATCATTCCGGTAATGAACAAAATTGATTTGCCTCACGCGAACCCGGAAGTAGTTGCAGATGAGATAATTGATTTGATTGGTTGTAAGCGTGAAGATATTTTGTCAGCCAGTGCAAAAGAAGGAAAAGGCATTGAGGAGATTTTAGCGGCCGTAGTGGATCGTATTCCATCACCCAAGGGCGACCCGAAAGCTCCGTTACAGGCAATGATCTTCGACTCGGTATTTAATTCATTCCGGGGAATTGAAATTTACTTCCGTGTTTTTAATGGCACGATGAAGAAAGGCGATAAAGTTAAGTTCATCAGCACGGGTCAGGAATATGGTGCGGATGAAATTGGCGTATTAAAGCTTGACAAGCATTCGCGCAATGAGATATCGGCCGGCAACGTAGGCTATCTGATTTCCGGTATTAAAGTAGCCAGTGAGGTGCATGTGGGAGATACGATCACAACAGTCACTAACCCGGGCGCTTCCCTGAAAGGATTTGAAGAAGTAAAGCCAATGGTGTTTGCGGGCATTTACCCGGTAGATACAACAGAATTTGAAGAACTCCGTGCATCCATGGAGAAACTCCAGTTGAATGATGCCTCGCTTGTGTGGGAGCTTGAAACTTCAGCTGCTTTAGGCTTTGGCTTCCGGTGTGGATTCCTCGGCATGTTGCACATGGAGATCATCCAGGAACGCCTGGAGCGTGAATTCGACATGACGGTGATTACCACGGTTCCATCTGTGCAGTTCAAGGCAACGTTAACCGATGGCAGTGAAGTGTTCATCAATGCACCTTCTGAAATGCCGGATCCTACACGGATGAAGAGCATTGAAGAACCGTACATCAAAGCACAGATCATCAGCAAAGCCGATTACATCGGTCCGATCATCAACTTGTGTATAGAAAAGCGCGGCCAGATCATGAATCAGAGCTATCTTACACAGGATCGCGTGGAGATGTCGTTTGAGATGCCATTGTCTGAAATTGTATTCGATTTCTTTGATAAGCTGAAATCGATTTCGCGCGGCTATGCCTCACTTGATTACCATTTAATTGGTATGCGCGAATCGGACATGGTGAAGCTGGATGTGATGCTGAACGGTGATAAGGTTGATGCCTTGAGCGCGATTGTTCACCGCGGAAAAGCACAGGATTGGGGCCGCAAGCTTTGCGAAAAATTGAAAGAACTGATCCCGCGGCAGATGTTTGAGATCGCCATTCAGGCTGCCATCGGACAGAAAATTGTAGCCCGTGAGAACATCAGCGCGATCCGTAAAAACGTTATCGCCAAATGTTATGGCGGTGATATTTCGCGTAAGCGGAAGCTGTTGGAGAAACAGAAAAAAGGTAAGAAACGCATGCGCCAGGTAGGTAACGTTGAGATCCCCCAGGAAGCTTTTATGGCTGTATTGAAAATAGATTAATACATGGCAGAAACAACTACATACACGCTGATTGACGGTCGTAAAATTTCAGCAGATATCAAAAAAGAGATTTCTGAAAAAGTTGCAACGCGCAAACTGGCCGGAAAAAAGATCCCGCACCTTGCGATCATTTTGGTAGGCGATGACGGTGCGAGTCAAACGTATGTAGATCATAAAGTAAAAGCATGTAAGGAAGTCGGGTTTCATTATACGATGATGCGCTTCGCAGATACCATCGCAGAAGATAAGCTGATGAAGCACATCGACCAGGTGAACCGCGATGAAGATGTGGATGGGTTTATCGTTCAGCTTCCGTTACCTGTGAATATTTCTGTAGAGAAAATCACTGAAAAAATTCGCCCGGATAAGGATGTGGATGGATTTACGAATAGAAACTTCGGAAGCATTGTTTCAAAAAACCCATTATTGTTGCCGGCAACACCCTACGGTGTAATGGAATTGTTGAAGCGTTACAAAATAGAAACGGAAGGAAAAAATT
>CAZHQP010000118.1:0-8429 GCA_964534735.1 uncultured Roseivirgaceae bacterium | reverse complement strand
CAGTAGTTCGAAAAAGCAATCGTTTAAGTCAACTGCGATGCAGGTGGGTGCTAATATTGGAATAGACGTGTTGTTAAGAAATACGCTTTTGGGAAAAGCGGGCTGGTTAGCGCGTTTGGTATTGCCGTTTGTTGCCAAGAAGGTATCTTCAAAAGTAATTGAGCGAACGGTCGATTAACATTTAAATTTATAACTCTGAAACCCCTTCAGTGGCCAGTAAATCTAAAATTAAAAGAATCTTCATAAAAACATTGAAGGTGTTGGGATGGATTATCTTTTCCATCCTGGCACTTTTCATATTGCTGATTTTTTTGATCCGGCTCCCTTCCGTACAAAACAGGATCACACAGCGTGCCGTAACTTTCCTCGAAAACAAAATTGGAACGAAAGTTCAGCTCAGGCGTGCCTTTATCTCTTTCCCCAAGAACATTATTATTGAAGGCCTCTATGTGGAAGATCAGTCAAAAGATACGCTTGTTTATGCGGGCGAGATTTCCGTAGATGCTGATCTGTGGGCGCTCACAAAAAACAAAATAGAAGTTAATACAATCAGTCTGACCGATTTTTCGGGCAAGATCAAACGCACGGCAAACGACAGCATCTTTAACTTTACGTACATTATCAATGCATTCGCAGGCAATTCAACTGTAGATGAAACACCTGCCGATACAACCTCTACACCCTGGACATTTGAAATTGAAGATGTTGCATTAAAAAATATTTCTGCCCTCTATGATGATCGGTATACCGGGGATTTCGTCTCTGCAAAGATCGGTGAGCTGACAATCGATATTAAGGAACTTGATCCTTCAAAATCTATTTATAAAGCAGGTGTAATTAGTGTTCAGAATGCAACTGCGCTTGTTGAGCAGCATAAAGCTCCTGAAATAACAAGTGAGCCTGCTTCTGATTCAGCTTCCACTCTTCCCTTTGATTTAGCCGTTGAAGAAATCAATCTTAAAAAGATCAAGCTTTCGTATGCACAGGTTGCACTAGAGCAATACCTCAACGCAGATCTTGATGAGGTTTACATTGATATTAATAAAATCAGCTTACCTGAACATAGAATTGATATCGATAATATTGAACTGAATCACTCCTTTCTGTCCTATAATTTCTATCAGAAAGAAACTCCCGGCAAAGTTGAAGAAAAGAAATCCGAACCTTTTACCGGGTTAAATATTCCGTGGGACATTCAGATAAAGGACATAACTCTTTCTGACAACAACATTCAATATTATAACACGGCATTGCCTGTCGAAAAAAGTTCGCTTGATTTCAATCATCTTTGGATTTTCGGGCTACAATCCGAAATTAGCAATGTTGCCGTTAAGGGTAATACAATCAAAGCTGATATTGAGAGTTTCTCTTTCCAGGAAAAAAGCAACTTCGCACTTCAAACACTTGAACTTGATTTTAAGCTGGAAGAAAAAGAGCTTGCCATTAACAAGCTTCTACTGGAATCCGGTCGTTCAAAATTCTCTCTAAGTGGGAAAGCATTTTTTAATTCCTTAACTGACTATCAAACGGCTCGTCTTAACCTGGAAGTTCCGCAGTCCACTATCGCTATAAAAGACATACTTTTCTTCGCTCCGCACCTTCTCGACAGTATTCCATTAAAAATTCCGAATGCTGCAAGCCTTGCCTTAACTACTAAAATCAGGGGAACTGTTAATGATCTGACAATCGATCGATTTAATGTGAAGACGTTAAAAAGCACTTCTCTCGCCATGAAGGGAACCGTGAAAGGATTACCGGATATGGATAAAGCTGTGCTGCAAATTTCACTGGATAGATTCTATTCTACTGCGCGTGATGCGTACTCCATACTGGCTGATTCTCTCATTCCAGGCTCTATCCAGATTCCGGATACGCTTGAATTGAAAGGAAGTTTTAAAGGAAAGATCAAATCACCTGTAATTACAGCCCTCATAAAAACCAGCTCTGGAAATATTGAGACAAATGGAAAGTTCAGCTTCAATGCAACACCTTCCTACTCAGCTTCCATCAAAACATCTAAACTGAACCTTGGAAAGATTTTAAAGCAGCCTGATACGATGGGTCTGCTTGATATGCAGGCAACTGCCACAGGTTCAGGATTAGAAATGGAAGAAATCAATGCAAAAGTTGATCTGCTGATCTCCCGATTCCAATACAGCGGCTATGACTACAATGATTTAAAAGTAAACGGTTCAGTTAATAAGTACCTGTTTTCAGGCGAAGCCTCTCTGCACGATGAGAATTTGGATTTCCTTATCAAAGGAGATCTGGATTACGCAAAAGAAGTTCCGCTTTACAAGCTCAATGTAAATCTGATCAATGCCGATTTCCAGAAACTGAATTTATCCGAAACTCCATTGAAAGCGCGGGGTGGCCTGGAAGTAAATCTTGCCACAGCTGATTTCAAAGTTATTAATGGAGATATGAAGATTTACAAAGTTGGAATTTACAATGGCGAATCACTTTATCTGGTCGATTCACTATTATTTGCCAGCATCGATCAGGAAGGAAAAAGCAGTATGACTATCCGTTCTGAGATTCTGGAAGGTAAGTTTGAAGGAACCTTTAATCTCTTCAGTATCGGCACGGTAATGAAACAGCATATCAACCGCTATTTTGCATTACACGATGAATCGATAAAAAAATTCACCACGCCTCAGAACTTCAAATTTGAGCTAACGCTGAAAAACACAGATCTGATCACAGAAATTCTTGTGCCTGAGCTGGAGCCCTTTGTTCCGGGAATAATAAAAGGTGAGTTCGACAGTAAAGAAAACAAGCTCGATGTTGAAATTGATCTCACAAAAGTCAAGTATGCCACAACTTCGTTTGATTCAATTTCATTTCATGTAGAATCTGATGATACTGAATTGAACTACCGGCTCCGATTGAAGAATGTATTGCTTGATACGCTTACGATTGACGCGATGCAGATCACAGGCAGAATCGAAAATGATTCCATCTATTCTGCGTTTCAAATCCAAAACTCAAAAAATGAAAACAAATATATATTGGGCGGAGTATTCAGAAGCCAGGAAAATAATTTCCGGTTCAGGTTCTTGAAAGATCAGGTTATGCTCAACTACAGCGAATGGGCTGTGCCTGATGACAATTACCTGGAGTTTAGCAAAGAAGGATTTGTTGCAAATAACTTTATAATTTCAAAAGATCAGGAAAAAATAGGTTTGGTAACAACCGTAAAAGATTCAACAATCTCAGTTGAATTTCAACAGCTTCAATTATCCAACCTTACCCGGGTTGTTCGCGGGGTAATGCCGGCTAATGGTGTGTTGGATGGAAATCTGAAATTTACTACATCTTCGAGCGGCCGTTTCAATTCAACATTACAGATCAATGAGCTGGAAGTACTGGAGCAGCCCTTCGGAGATTTAACGCTTGATCTCGCGCATGCCGGAGATCGCTATACGATCGATTTATTAATAAAAAATCAGGGCTCAAATTTGAACGCCAAAGGCTTTTATGCTTCCAATCCAACCAAATCCGAGTTTGATCTTTCGGTTAACCTCGATCCGCTTAATCTTGAACTGGTTGAGCCACTCTCCTTTGGTCAGCTTAAAAACATGAAAGGACAGGCTACCGGTAATCTTAAGGTAACCGGCAATTTTGATAACCCGGTTATTCGAGGAAAGATTACGTTCAGGGATGCATCATTGAAGTCAACATATCTGAACAGCTCGTTTACGCTTAACAATGAATCAATTGTTTTTAATGAATCGGGTATCGCTCTCAATAATTTTACTATAAAAGACAGCAAGAAAAATGATGCTATAATTGATGGAAGCATTCTTACCAAAGCTTATAAAGAGTTCAGGTTCAATCTGAACGTAACGACCCGAAATTTCCAGGTATTGAATACAACTGCAGACATCAATAAGCTGTACTATGGAAAAGTTAAGCTTAATGCAAAAGCAAAAATTACAGGCAGCACGAACAGGCCGCGTGTTGATGTAACCGTAGGCTTTAGTGATGACACCGATTTAACATACGTTGTTCCACAGACTCAGAAAAGCGTTATGGAACAAAAAGGTATTGTTGAGTTTGTTGACAAGGATGCGTACAAAGATCCGTTCCTGGCCGATCTGAATCTTTCTGATACCGTCCGGAATACATTTGCAGGGATGAATATTTCCGCTAACCTGGAGCTGACGGATAAAGAAACTCTCAACATTGTTATCGATCCGATTACCGGTGACAAGCTGACAGTAAAAGGAAATTCCACGTTAACATTCGACATGGATGCTTCCGGGAACATGAGTTTGTCGGGCAGATATGAAATCACCGATGGAACCTATAATTTCTCCTTTTACAAATTGGTGAAGCGGGAGTTTAAAATTGTTAAAGGCGGATCAATCACCTGGGCTGGCGATCCGCTGAATGCGCAAATTAATATTCGCGCCAGCCACCTGGTTGAAACATCTCCGATTGATCTGCTGGCTTCACAAAGCGCAAGCCCGATGGGTGAAGCGTACCGGCAACGTCTGCCTTTCTATGTTTTTCTCGACATTAAAGGTGAACTGCTTGCACCGCTCATCAGCTTTAAGATCGATATGCCGGCCGACAAGCAAAGCGCATTTCAGGGAACCGTGTATGCGAAAATTCTGGATATCAATACGCGGGAATCCGATGTTAACAAGCAGGTGTTTGCATTGTTAATTCTGAGAAGGTTTATTTCCGAGAACCCGCTTGAAAATCAGGCCGGATCTGATATTGCCAATACGACACGCACAAGTGTAAGCCGGTTATTATCTGACCAGTTAAACCGATTATCCGAAAATGTAAGAGGCGTTCAGCTAAGCCTGGATATTAAATCGTATGAAGATTATTCATCCGGTCAGGCTCAAGGCAATACGCAGGTTCAGCTGGGTGTTTCAAAATCTTTATTAAACGACCGGTTAGTGGTTAAGCTTTCAGGTAACGTTTCAGTTGAAGGCGAAAACACAACCCAGCGCGATGCTGCAGACTATATTGGCGATCTCGCGCTTGAATACAAGATTACAAGTGATGGTCGCTTTCGCATTACGGGATTCCGGACCAGCAATTATGATATGATTGATGGCGAGCTCATTGAAACCGGAGCCGGCTTGATTTACATCAAAGATTACAACACTCTGAAAGAATTATTTAAAGCAAACGATGCAGAGAAAAAATAATATATCGACTCTCTTGAAGCGATTGCTTTCACTCTCAAAAAATCAGTTGAGCTTGTTGGTTGGAATATTTTTTATTTCCGGATGTACGGCAACAAAGTTTCTGAAAGAAGATGAGAGCTTTTATACAGGCGCCAAGATTAACATTGACGCTCAGGGAAAAATAAGCGGTCAGAGTGACTTGAAAGAAGAGCTGCAAACCTTTATCACGCCTGAACCAAATCCTACATTTTTAGGAATGCGACCGTCTGTCTGGTTTTACTTTAAAGCAGGAACTCCGAAAAAGAAAAAAGGACTCAGGAACTTTATCAAAACCAAAATGGGCAGTCCACCCGTATTGCTGAAAGATGCAACACCCGAGCAAACCGCGCAGGCACTGGAAGGGCAATTAAACAATGAAGGCTATTTTAATTCGGAAGTGACATTTGAAGTCAAGACCAAACGTAAAAAGAGCACTGTAATTTATAACGTTACGTTAGAGCAACCTTTTCGAATTGACACGGTCAATTATATTTTCCTTGATTCAGCTCATAATCGTCTGTTAAGTAAAATCAGGGACCAAACTTTGATCAAAAAAAATCAGCGCTATAGTCTCGCATTACTTAGTGCAGAGCAGCAACGCATTGAAGAGATCGCACAGAATGAGGGTTTTTACTTTTTCGATGACCGGTATCTTTTGTTTAAGGCTGATACAACAATTGGTCATCGAATGATTGAGCTTGATCTGACCATTGAACCGGGAATGCCCGATCGGGCTAACAATGTTTATACAGTGAAAGATGTTATTGTGTACCCGAGCTATGAGCTGGGTAACGACAGTTTATCCCGCACAGGCGACACAACACGTGTAGGAAAATATGTGTACATCGATAACTTCCACAATTTCAGGCCACACATTATTACGGATGTTATCAACATTACACCTGACAGTATTTACAGAAGAATTGATCATGAATATACATTAAGTCATTTGATGGGCCTGAATACATTCAAGTTTGTCAATATCAAATATCGTCCGGTTCACAGAGATTCACTCGGATTACGGGCAAGTGTTTTCCTGACGCCTATGCTAAAGAAGTCTTTACGATTACAGGTTCAGGGAGTCTCAAAATCCAATAACTTCGTTGGGCCGGGAATGGAATTCACCTTTACAAACCGGAATATTTTCAGAGGAGCTGAAATGTTTCAGCTTAAGCTGAATGGTTCGTACGAAATGCAAGTGCGAAGCAAGCAAACCAATCCGCTTAACGCGATTGAGTTGGGCGTAGAAACAAGTCTTTCTGTTCCCCGGTTTATTACACCGTTTAATATCCAGTCCCGATCCGCAAAATATTTGCCGCAATCGCAGGTAAAGCTGGGATATAGCTTTCAGCAGCGGCTTCAGTATTTTACATTAAACTCGTTTAATGTTGCAGCCGGTTATACCTGGCGCGAAACAACGTTAAAAACACACGAATTATTTCCGCTTGACATTACGTTCATCAAGAAAAGTCATACATCAGCTGAATTCGATTCACTGGTTGATCTGAACCCTGCGCTGAAAAATTCATTCCAAAATCAGTTCATTCTTGGAGCAAGATATTCTTATACGTATAACACACAGCTTAGTGATAACATTGAAGAAAAATATGCAGTGAAGCGCAGAAAGCGCAACAATTTTTATTTTAATGGAAGCGTTGATATTTCCGGTAATATTCCGCGAGGCATCCAATCCATTCGGTTTGAAGGTGCTGAAGGACCTTACAGCTTTTTCGGTCAGCCCTACTCACAATACATCAGGCCTGTTGTTGATTTTAGGTACTATTTTGATTTAAACAAGAAAAGCAAAATTGCATCCAGAATAACAACGGGTGTCGGGTATGCGTATGGTAATTCAGAGTTTATGCCTTACATCAAACAATTTGCAGTAGGAGGCTCGAACAGCATACGTGCATTCCCGGCCCGTTCGGTTGGCCCGGGTACCTACAATTACCTGGCACTTGACAACGCAACTTTTTTTATTGATCAACGAGGAGATGTTAAGATTGAAGGCAGCGTTGAGTATCGGTTTGATATTTACAGAGCGGTAAAGGGCGGTTTGTTTGTTGATGCCGGAAACATCTGGCTTCTTAAGCAGGATACACTCAGACCCGGAGGTTCATTTGACCGTGATTTCTTTAAAGAACTGGCTGTAGGCACCGGTTTTGGATTACGATTTGACTTCAGCTTCTTTGTGCTTCGTTTCGATCTCGCCTTCCCAATCCGTAAAACTTACTACACGGGAGCTAATGAAGAAGTTGAGCTTGAAGACGGCACTACGCAAACAATACCATTAAATGAATTCCAATGGGCGTTTAAAGATATTGACTTTGCAAGCAAGAACTGGAGGCGAAATAACCTCGTCTTCAACATTGCGATCGGTTATCCGTTCTGATCAGCCGACAGGGATGTAAACTGTAAAGTTTGATCCTTTTTGAATCTCACCTTCCGCAGTAATAACCCCTTGATGATTCTCAACTATCTTTTTACAGATTGCGAGTCCAATGCCTGTGCCTTCATACTCATTGCGGGTGTGAAGCCGTTGAAATACTTCAAAAATTCTGTCGCTGTAATCGTTCTCAAATCCAATCCCATTATCACGAACAGTAATTTTATAATATTCACGATCAGCCTCCAGCTTGTGCTGACTCATGTCAGCTCCTTTTATAACATCCGATTTGATATCGATAACCAGCGGAACATTTTCCCTCCGGAATTTCACTGAATTTGAGATCAGGTTGGTAAACAACTGCCGAAACTGAAACGGGATAACAGCTGCCTGCGGAAGCTGCCCGATGTTAATCGTTACGCCTGTTTCCTGGATCAGTTGTTCAAAATCATCTTTTACACCCGAAAGCAATACATTTAAATCAGTGCTGACAAATTCCTTTTCCTTTTTATTGGTCCGCGAATATGCCAAAAGATCCTGAATGAGCAACTGCATTCGTTTGGCTGCTTCCTGCATCCTGGCAAAATAATCCTTACCGGCAGGTGATAAGTTTTGATGCTCTTTATCCATTACACGGGAAGCGAATGCCTGAATCTTACGCAACGGTTCCTGTAAATCATGACTTGATACGTATGCAAAAGAGGCGAGTTCCTGATTCATTTTTTCAAGTTCGCGATTAGCCTGCTGAAGATCACGTGTTCTTTCGTCTACGGTGCTTTCCAATGCCTGCGAAAATGCTTTCTCTTCCGTAATGTCACGAACAGTACCGCTCATTTTAATTGCTTTTCCATTCT
>CAZHQP010000117.1:0-8471 GCA_964534735.1 uncultured Roseivirgaceae bacterium | reverse complement strand
GACAAAAAAATTGGAGAAGCTCCAGATAACATCAAATTTGCAGGGTTGTTTTCATTGGATGAAATGCCTTGCCTCTACGCAGCAGCCGATGCATTTATCTTTCTGTCACACCAGGAGAATTCACCCCTCGCTCCTGTTGAAGCCGCAGCTTCTGGTATGCCCGTGATGTACCGAAATCTGAAAGAGTATAAATTACTTTATAAAAATGAATACAGTAAAGGTGATACACCGGAAGATTTTGTTCAATGGATTAACACGTTAGCAACGGATCGGCTGTTCTACGAACAATGTCTAACTGTTTCGAAAAGGTTAATTACACAATTTGATAAGGATACAATCCGAAAGCAGCTTATTAACCTGTACATAGACGTTATCGAACGGTCACAGCCTGTCAGCAAAAAGCGGGCAATTACGCTGGGGCCCTCATAAGCTTCCGGTTACCGAAAACCATTTATCTGAATTCATTGTAGCGTTAATTTTAGCTACCTTTCCTCTAAATCCCCACGTCATGAATTCAGCTTTACGCAGTGTTACGCTTCTGGCCGTATTATTTTGCAGTAGTCTCGCTTACGCACAAACACAGCAGTACTATGTCGTGATTGGTGCATTTGCGAAAGAGACTAATGCCAAGAAATTCAGCGGGTTCGCCAGAAGCAGATTCTTCCAGGCAACGTATGAGATCAATCCTCTAAAAAATCTGTTTTACGTATACGTAATCAAATCTTCGAATA
Source organism: uncultured Roseivirgaceae bacterium (assembly GCA_964534735.1). Lineage (GTDB taxonomy): Bacteria > Bacteroidota > Bacteroidia > Cytophagales > Cyclobacteriaceae > UBA2336. Next base: position 7,740 of record CAZHQP010000117.1, on the reverse strand, counting down.
AGAAAGAAGCCATCGATCAGGTTCTAATACTTCAAAAAGAAGATGCGTTTAAAGATAGTTGGGTGTTCACCGGTAATCTTGGAGCGGGAAGCCGGACCATACCTGCCCTTGAGGTTAAGCCGAATCCTGTTAAAACAGAACCTCAGGCAACCGAAAGCATTCCTGTATCTGATACAGTTGCCGCTACAATAACCCAAAAAGTAATCATTGACAGCTCGAAAGTAGTTGAGCCTGAAGTAATAGTTGCTAACGAAACAGTTCCGCGTAAAGCAAAAGGCAAGTTCTTTAAATTCGCAATCATAACCCCCGCAGGCGAATCGTTTACCGGATCCGTTCATCATGTAGATCTTAAAAAAGGCCGGGATATTGCATCCTATAAAAGCAATGAATACAGTGATGTATTGCGTCCGGCTAACCGCGAGGAACCAATGACCATCGTTTGCGGCATCTTCGGATATAAAGAGGTAACACAGCTTGTCGACTATGCAAATCCACAGCTTACTTCCGGTGCGGTTCAGGACGAAAACGGTATCTGGACTATCCCGTTCACACTTGAACGATTGAAAAAGGGTGACGTATCAGTTATGTATGACGTGTCATTTTACAAAGATGCCGTGATCATGCTTCCGCGTTCACAGGAAGAACTTGACGAACTGGTGAGCATGATGTCATCTAATCCCGGCTATAAGATAAAAATTCACGGTCATGCAAATGGAACCGCCAAGCGGAAAATCATCGCATTGGGCAAGACCAAAAACTACTTTGATGTAAAAGGATCCAAACAGAAGAACGGCTCATCAAAAGAGCTTTCGAAAGAACGCGCGGAAGCAGTTCTTGATTACCTGATGGAACGTGGCGTTGCTGAAAAACGAATGGAGATTATGGCGTGGGGCGGAACAAACATGCTGGTGAGTGAAACAAGCCCGAGCGCCAAGTTGAATGACAGAATCGAAATTGAGATTCTCGAAGATTAGTTTAGTGTATAGTATGCGATGTTCAGCAACATGGCAAAGGTTACCCAAAGTAGGTACGGAATGTTAAGCCATGCAGCAATTGGTTTAATTCTATAAAATGCACCGATCATAGCAACAATCGCAATCCACAGACCTGCAATATCCAACAGCGCTATTTCAATATCTCTGAAATAAAAGAAGAAAAGGCTCCACAAAAAATTCAACAGCAACTGAAGTGAGAAAATACCTATTGCTACCTCTCTTTTTGTGCCGGGCAACTCCTTCCACACGAGGTACAATGAAATTCCCATCAGGATATAAAGTGTTGTCCATACCGGGCCAAAGACACTGTTGGGCGGATTGAAAGTCGGCTGATTTAATCCTGCATACCAGCCACTTTCAATTGAATCCTGCGTGAAAATGCTGGCAACAAATCCCACAGCCAGCGGAAGGGCAAGCGAAAAGATGAGTTTAAAAATGTTACTTTTTTTCATTCTTCTACGAAAGCAAAGTATGTGCCTCGTATCGAAACACAGGCAATTCATCAATGGTTATACTGAAAGATCAGGTGGTCCACCAGCGAAGGAACCTGCCCAGCCACGTTTTGGGAACGGGTCTTTTGTCAACATGTTTTTTGACAACAGCTGTTTCTTTAACCGGTTTCACACGCTTGGTCTGCTGGACCTGCTTTACTTTATTCTGGTAATGATGCTTGCGTTTCTCTTTTTCTCGTTCCAAATCCGCTTTTCGCTTCTCCTCGCGCTCTCTTGCCTCACGCTGACGCTGAGCTTCAATCGGATTTCTTAGACTGCGCTGGTCCCGTTCCTTTCCTGGACGCTTGGATTTGGCAGAGCTTCTGTTTGATTTTCGATCTTCCGGAGGGGTAGCTCCGCCACTGTTCGGATCAGTTTTAACTTCTTTCTTTTTGGGTTCCGGCAACTCAATCTTTCCAAGAACTTTTAATCCGGAAAGCTCAATCTTCTGCACCCGAATCACCTCTGGCTCTTCCGATTTAATCTCAGCTGTTGGTTGGTTCTCCGTTACAGCTTCAGCTTCTGCCTGTTTAACTTCCGTGACTTCGGCTATAACTTCAGGTTCAACTATAGCCTGTTCTTCAACAATAATTTCCGGGAGTTTTTCTTCTGTTCCAGGATTCAAAATTTCATCGAGGCGTTCGGGCGCAAATTCCTGAACAATCCATTCCACATGAAGATTATCCAGGCGTGTGTTCGATCCTTCCTGTGTTTCTATGTTCTTTTCAGAAAGAAAATCCACCAGTTGGGAAGGTCTGAGGGAAAGCTTTCTGGCTAATTGTCCGAGTCTCATTGTGGCATTACTAATTCGGGCACAAATATACCAAACCCAAGGCAAGCTTCAATGCCGGTTAATCAGACAGCTTTTGACGCCATTGCTTCTTCTCGGATCGTTGCTTTTTATTCTTAATGCGATCCTGCACCGAACCTTTTGAAGGCTTGGTTGCTTTCCTGATCTTCTTCTTTTCAAAAGCTTTAGTGAGCACCTTATCAAGCTTAATGATTACTTCTTGCTTGTTCTGAAGCTGCGAACGCTTGTCTTGCGAAGTGAGAACCAGCACACCATCAGCGGACAACCGTGAAGCAAGTTTGTTCAGCAAAAGCTGTTTTTCATCTTCCGTTAAAATATGTGAACCGGCTATATCGAGTTTTAAGGTAATCCTGGAGTTCACTTTGTTCACATTCTGTCCGCCCGGACCACTGCTTCGCGATGCGCTAAGCTGCAGTTCAGATGTCAGAAGTGATGCCGTTACTCGTTGTGTTGTCATTTTATTTAACTTGGTGCGAAGATAATGGAATGACGCTTAGCACACGAAATAAAACACTCGCCATTTATGCCGCAAAATGTGTTGCCGGTATTTTATTATGTGTTCCGATTTTCATTTTTTTAAATGAATGGGTTGATTATACTTGGAGTCTCATCTCTGTGGTGCTTGTACTTTCACCCGAAGGAAAAGATGCGCTTGACCTCGCCCTTACCCGCATCAAAGCAAATTTTGTTGGTGCCGGAACAGGTATTCTCATCCTCCTGACACAATTACCGGCTCCCTGGAATCTTGCGTTGGGCGCAATTATATCCTTGTTTATTTGTGACCGGCTCAAGCTCAACGCAGGTGCGCGCTCAACACTTGCCGCGATGATCATCATCTTATTGCATCAACAGGATAGCCCATACCAGGAGGGAACACATGTCTGGGATTCTGCACTAAGCCGGGTCATTGCCGTGGTATCAGGCTGTCTTTTGGGATTACTTATCACCTACGTTTTTCATTCGGTCTTCAAAATCAATACTCCGGTTTCTGCTTCCGAGGTGTCTAAAAAAGAGCGTGAAGGATAATCACTTAATTTCGTGATAATTCCGATTATCATATTCACACGTGATTACACGGCAAGTTTCTCAAAGATGACCCCCGTGAGCATAGCGATCCCAAAGCTTACCAGCGTTCCGATTAAGACGTACTCGGTAAGCTTCCTGCTCCTCGCTTCTTTCAGATCGCCAAACCTGAATACAGACTTGGCCGCGATTAAAAATCCGACACCTTCAGGATGGCCGGATGCAAAGAAAGCAAACACAAATAACCTTTCGAGGATACCAATGTACTTACCTGCACTTTCCAGCGACTCTTCTTCCCCATCGCTCATGTGCGGTGTCCAGCGGGCAATAAAAAATTTTATCGCAGCAGAAACAGGTGTTGTGAGAAATGCAATGCACGTAATAAACAACAGGATGTTTGCATCATTAAAAATATCAAGCGCTGGAAAGTAATTATAGTAGAAACATGCGACTCCATACAAAACAAGTAAATGCAAAATCTGATCGAGGAAGAACAGCAAACGTTTTGTTCTCTCCCGTTGCAACGAAATTTTAAGTCCATCAATTACAAGATGCAATCCGGCAATCACTACTGCCCACGGCCAAAAATAAATATCCCACACAATGGCAATTACAAGGGTGAAGTGAATGATTACATGAGCATATAGTTGCCATGCCTTCAGCTTATTCTTTTCTTTTGCTGTTACCCAGGAGGCGGGCTGAAGAATGAAATCACCAATGAGATGTGCCAGCAATAATTTCAGTAACAAAATCATGACACTAAGGTCCTGATTTTTTTCCGGAAGAGTGCGTCAACTTCTGTCAGCTCATCGAAATAAGCTCGCTTCAGCCTTCCACTGACAGCATTTTGTTTAATACCCAATTTTTTACCGAGATCTTCCTGAATCAGGTCAGGTTTTTCGAGGGCAATCTTGATTGCCTCTGCAGAATTGGGCGTCCATTTACTCATAGCAACCGAAGCAAGCTTCAGGATCAGGTTCATATCACTGTCAAACTCCGGCCACGGGGTTTTGATGGCAAGCGATTGCTTCTCTCTCTTCAGGGATTCAAACTTTTCACCGGATAAAATAAAAGCCTGACCGTTTGATTCGGTGATGCTGTTTGCAACATGTTCTTTTGAACCGATTCCGATAGCCATGCGCACATCAATTGACTTGGCTTTCAGCAAGCATTTGATCTTCATCGCTACCATAAATGAATCTTCCGCCTGCGCGAGTTCGAGCTGAAAGCTGTCGCCCTGGAATATTTCCCACTTCTTAGGACTCGGCCCCACTTTATCCAGTTCCTTCTTCAGCGCTTTCATCCAAACCGAAGGTTTGCTTCTGCGTGATTGAACGATATCTCCGGTAATTATACTTACCATGCAGGTTGTTTGTACTAAACAAATATATCACATAAAAATATGATAAATCAAAATATCACGTAAAAAAATGATAAATTGAAATATCACCTGATACTATGATAATCGCGAAAAGTAAATTCTGTGATAATTCTGAACTGAACTTAGCGGGCAATTTTTACTTTCACCGCATTCGGACCTTTATGGCCCATCTCAACTTCAAACGTAACCTTGTTGTTTTCCTTGATGGGCTCTGTAAGACCGTTAACGTGAACGAATATGCTTTCCTGGGTATCGGAATCCTTAATAAAACCGTAGCCTTTTGAATCGTTAAAGAAAGTCACCGTACCTTTTCGGGTAGGATCTTGCTTAACATTCGACTGCTTGGCAACACCAATCTGGATGTCCTCTCCTTTAATTACTTTCTTTTTTAATGGATCTGGCGGAGTGGATGAGAAATTACCGTCTTCATCAACGTACATGATCATATCGTCAAGAGACTTTCCTTCTTTTGCATTAGCTTTGCGTTCTTCTTTACGCTGCTCTTTTTCCTTCTTTTTCTTTTTCTTTCGGTCTTCGTTCTCTTTTTTGCTCCAGGTCTCAGCCATAGACTTTTTGGTATTTGTTAAACCAAAGCAAGGTAAGAATATTTATTAAATTTTGCTTAACCCTCAAATTTCTTAAACACTGCCGTAGCATTATGCCCGCCAAACCCAAACGTATTGCTCATGGCAACGTTGATCTCTTTTTTAATTTTTGAGCCGGTTACAATACTCAGCCCGGCAGGTAATTCAGGATCGAGGTTTTTGGTGTTGATGGTGGGTGGAATGAATCCTTCCTGTATAGCCTTGATACAAATAATTGCTTCGATTGCACCGGCAGCACCCAGCATGTGGCCAACGGAAGATTTTGTGGCACTGATCAGGAGTTTTTTGGTATGATCGCCAAACAAGGAAGCAACAGCTTTCATTTCACTTTCATCTCCTTTCGGAGTTGACGTTGCATGCGGGTTCAGATAGTCTACATCCTGGAGCGTTAATCCGGCATCTTCCAGCGCCCACTTCATACCGAGTTGCGCACCCTTTCCTTCCGGATGCGTTGCGGTAATGTGATAGGCATCGGCCGACATTCCTCCACCAACAATTTCAGCATAGATCTTCGCGCCTCTTCGTTTAGCATACTCATATTCCTCCAGGATCAATGTACCCGAACCTTCGCCCATCACAAAGCCATCGCGATCAACATCAAATGGGCGGGATGCGGTTGCCGGATCATCATTACGGGTTGATAATGCTTTCAGCGCGTTAAACCCTCCGATGCCCGCTTCATTAATGGCTGCTTCCGATCCACCGGTAACAATAATGTCGGCTTTGCCCCAGCGAATGTAATTCATCGCATCGATAATGGCAGTTGTGGAAGTCGCGCAGGCCGAAACGGTTGTAAAGTTCGGTCCCATAAAACCATACCGGATCGAGATCCAGCCGGATGCGATATCCACGATTACTTTAGGAATAAAGAACGGATTGAACCGTGGAGTTCCATCGCCTTTTGCGAAATCTAATACTTCATTTTGAAATGTTTGAAAGCCTCCATTACCCGAACCCCAGATCACACCTACCCGCGTTTTATCAATTGTATCCAGGTTTAAACCTGAGTCCATAAGCGCTTCCTGTGTACTCGCCAATGCATACTGCGTAAACGGATCATACTTTCGCACATCGGCTTTCTCGAAATAGTTCAGCGGATCATAACCTTTTAATTCGCAAGCAAACTTCGTTTTGAATTTTGTTGTGTCAAACCGGGTGATGGCTGCGGCTCCGCTTTTGCCTTCAATCAGGTTGTTCCAGAATTCTGATACGGTATTACCCAACGGAGCCAATGCCCCTAATCCGGTAACGACTACTCTTTTCTGCTGCATATTAAATACTGATTTCGTTTAACAGTTTCTTACAATGCCTGACAATGATTTTAACCGGCTCTTCCGAACGCTCTGCGCGTGCGAACATGACTGCGCCTTCTATTGCACAGAAAAAAGTATACGCCAGCTCGCGTGCATTGGTATCGGGCTTAAATTCCTTTTGCTTAATACCCTTCTTTAAAAGATTATAAATGAACATTACGGTAGCCATTAGCTCTTTTACCACCACGCGCCTCATCGAAGGAAGATTATCATCTGCTTCAACCGCTGTATTGAGCAATGGACATCCACCCGGGACTGGCGGATTAAAAACATACTGGGCATAAAAATCGAGCATGGCCGATAGCTGCTTTTTGCAGGTATGCTCTTTCGAGATTTTCTTGTGCACCATTTCGCGCACTTTGCTCATGGAATATTTAAAAGCCTCCATGGCAATATCTTCCTTATTGTGAAAGTTGCCATATAACGCGCCCTTGGTTAAACCTGTGCTGCCGGTAAGGTCAGCCAGAGATGTACCTTCAAATCCTTTTTTGTTAAAAACAGGAGCTGTTTTTTCGAGGATGTGTGAGCGTGTCCGTTCGGCCTTTGAAAGCATACGTAAAAATATACCAATCGGTATATTTTCAAAAACGACTAAAAGAAAGTAAAAGTTCGGTTGGCGAATTTACTGCTTAAGCAACAGTTGCTTTTACGGCTTTCCGGTAAGTAAAGGAATGATAGATGTGTCTGCGGGCAAAACGGTCGAGCGTAGCAGAATTAAACATTTTGTTGTAGATGTTTTTAGGCACATCAAAATACTCATACACACTTCCGTCTGCGAAATTGACGGTGAGTGTCTGGCTTTTATACTGGTAATCAATGATCCTGGAGGAGTTGATTATCGCTGTATACGCCTCATTTTCAAGGGCATGCGTTTCAGGCGAAATGCTCACCAAAAAGTGGTATGCCTCAATAAACTCCTTGCTTTTCTGCTCAGCCGTAAGCTTTTCTTCTTCGTTATGCTGGAATTTATCCGGATGCCAGTCTTTCATAAAATTCCGGTAAATACTCTTTAGCTCACTCAGTCCGGTGTTTTTCTCAACACCCATCAGCTTGCGGTAATCTGCGATTTTTTTCATTTCGGGCGCAAATATAATCAATTCCGTCTTTTTGACCCTCCCTGC
>CAZHQP010000116.1:7431-8487 GCA_964534735.1 uncultured Roseivirgaceae bacterium | reverse complement strand
GTTTACTGACAGAAGACTCTTTGGATAAAGCTGGTCGAAAAAGCAGAACTCATTTCTCAGAAGATTTAGCAAAGAAGCTTGCCACTACGTTAGCAATTGATGAAATGGATTCTGATCTGGTTACCAGATCGAAGAAAATGGCCGTTGTATTTACGGCTATTGCAGCTTTTGAAAATTCTGTTCGGATGTTTATAGAAAAAAAACTTCTTGAAGAAAAAGGTGAAAATTGGTGGGTGGAGGCTGTTGACGGTGACATAAGAAAGAAAGCTGAAGGGAGAATGGAGGAAGAGAAAAGAATAAGATGGCATACTCCAAGAGGATTAAGCCCAATTAACTATACAGAGATGAAGCATCTTACTAATACTATTCGACAAAACTGGAAATTATTTGAGCCTCATTTGGTAACTTTTGATTGGGCTTCAAATATTCTAGATACTATTGAGCGTTCACGAAATGTGATAATGCATAGTGGTGATCTTGGTAATAGAGATATTGAGAGAATTGGGTCACACATTAGAGATTGGATTAGGCAAGTTGGTGCATAAACAGTAATGATTCATAAATTGATAATAGAAATGCTCTATGAGTGAATTGGATAAGGATAAATCGCAGATTATAAAAGATTCACTTGACTGGTATATTAAGAATCAGCCGGTATATAGACATCTATCTCTTAAGGTGGAAGGGATTTTACGAGAATTAATTGAACTTGAAAAAGTTAGTTGTCATGCAATATCAAGTCGCGTTAAGGAAATAGAAAGTTTTTCTGGCAAAATCCAAAAGAAAGATTACAAAGCTCCACATGAAGAAATTACGGATTTAGCTGGCATTAGAATAATCACGTATGTGGAAAGTGAAATTGAAGTTATAAAGAAGATTATTGAGGAAAATTTTGATATTGATAAAGAAAAAAGTTTAGACAAAAGTAGTGAACTTGGAGTAGATAAGGTGGGATACAAATCGGTTCATTACATTGCTAAGCTAAAGGATGAAAGATTATCTCTGCCAGAATATAGTAGATTTAAAAAGCGCTTTTTTGAGATTCAAGTAAGAACT
>CAZHQP010000116.1:0-7421 GCA_964534735.1 uncultured Roseivirgaceae bacterium | reverse complement strand
CAGCATGCCTGGGCAGAAATTGAACATGATAGGAATTATAAATTTTCAGGAATTCTTCCGGTTGATATTCAAAGAAGATTTAAACTATTAGCGGGTTTATTAGAATCTGCGGATCGTGAATTTAATTCTATTTCTTTAGGCATTGACGAGATATCTAGAAGCGTACAAATTGCTACTAAAAAAGGTGAATTAGATATTCCTATAAATTCTACCTCACTTAAAGAATATTTGTCTGTAAAATTTGCTCCACTATTTAAGGCTGGAGCTATGAATAAATTTGTTGGAAATGGAAGGGAAATTACTGTATTGTCTGAATTGGAGAAGTTTGGTTTAAAGACGTTGAAAGATCTAGATAATTTAATTACTGATGAATTTATAAAAAGACAAATAATTAGTAAAAATGCAAAAAACAGCGGTCTCAACGGACTCTTGATTGATCTTATGATTGTAACTGACTACCGAAAATATTTCGATCAAGTCTGGACAGATGAACATTGGAGTGTTTATGATAAAAGTTCAGCTAAGTTTTATGAATTTTACAAGGTTCCATTACGGGAACTAGCTCAGAAATACAAAGTTGCAATGATGGTAGATGCTGATGTGGAATAGGTTGGTAGCTTTATGAAGATGAATCAAATTCAGGATTCGGTTTCAATTCTCCTTGCTCTTCAAATGATTATAGATGAGTGCTTGGATATTATAGGAAAAGAAAGGCATGATAAGAATAGTAAGGTGCATGCCTTGATAAATGGGCAATTAGTGATCTATGCAAACTCTTTCATCGAGGAGTGGGAAAATTTGGGCAATCAATGCAAAGACGATGTTAGGGTTCTTAAGATAAGAAAGATTGCATCTCCTTTTACCAGAAAGATCAGACAATGGACAGATCTTAATGCTTTTCGGAATAATTTCCTTGCTCATAGTTTTCGTGATAGTCAGGGTAACAACATGTTGGTGAAAAAGCATGAAGAATTAAATATTCCTACAGGTTACGGTGACTTCATTCTTTTAGGTGGGTGCATTTTTTGCATAAAGCAAATAGTTCTAAAGGAATTTGCGGTAGAGTATAATGAGATGCTTCCATATTTAAAAACCATAGAACCTCCAATAGCTAGAAAGAGCATGGAAGATGAAGATAAGGCAAAAATTGAATTAGATAAGCTTATTGATCAATGTGAATTAATAAGAGCTCAAGTTTCCTAGAGTTTCAGTTGCCTTTAATCAACCAACTTCCACTTTCCCTCCGAAACAACATCAACCTTATCATTCACAACGCGAATCGCGGTCTGATCATCAATCAAATACGAAGGCATCGGTAAGGTAGCTGCAAGCTTCTCAAGATTGGCTAACGAATTTTCCGGAAACCATTCATGGTCGAGAGGATAGAAAATTTAAATAGATTATATCATTCGAGCCTGATTCTATTGGTAGATGATAAATGTGGTGAATCATTTCATGAGGATACTTGTTCATAGATAAATCAAACTCATGAGCACTACCGACAATTCCTTTACACCCGTTGCGTACGAATACCGGGAAATCATTGCCGAGGCGATTGAACGCGAATTATCAGGAAAGATCTTCTTCTGGTCTGACGGAAAGGTTGATGAAGTTATCCGTAAGGTGATTAGTCTGGATGACATTCCGGGTAAGGGAATGTTCATCACGCTTGATTCGACAACACACGTAAGAATTGACCGGATCATTACCTTGTTTGGCAAACCCGGAGCAGCGTATGATGAATACGATACTTTTACCAATCAATGCTTGTCGTGCCGGGCGGGTGTGCCGTTATAACGCTCTCAAACTTTGCTCAGTTTCTTGCTCTGACCGATTATTCCGATCGCAAACTCTTGGTCGGGTTTACCACCGCTGCTTTCACTGCCTGTGTGCTAATCGTGAGTATTGCAATGATCAGCGCAATCACAGCCGACACGACAAACACCCACCATTCCATCGACACGTGATAGGCAAAGCCCTGCAGCCAGCCTTTCATCGCGTATGCCGCAACCGGAATCGCCAGCACAATGGAGATCACCACAAGTTTTAAGAAGTCTTTCGACAACAGTGTTACCACATGCAGCACCGAGGCACCCAATACTTTGCGAATGCCGATCTCTTTGATGCGCTGCTCAGCTGAGAATGAAGCGAGCGCGAACAAACCGAGGCAGGCAATGATAATCCCAAGTGTTACCAGGCTGATGAACACTTTCTGGAATCTTGCTTCCGCAACATATAGTTTAGCAAACGAATCACTTAGAAAGGTATAGTCAAACGTCCGCTCCGGAAATGATTGCTTCCAGAGATTTTCTAATTGGGCAATGGTAGCCGTTACATCCCCGCTCGATAACCGGATGGTGAAGTTACCCGTGCGGGCAGGGCTGAGGATAAAACCATACGGCTTGATCTCATTGCGCAAGGACGTAAAATGAAAATCTTTCGCAACACCTACTACTTCCATGTAATACAACGTATCGCCATCGGTTGCCCACTGTAATCGCTTGCCCACCGCAGGTGAGCCGAGATTGAACTCTTTTACCGCGCGCTCGTTGATCACAATTCCACCCAGGCGCTGCTGAAGCGGTCCGCCCAATACACCATTGTTAATCGAGTCGGCCGGGAACTCGCGCTTAAACCCGTGACCTTCGGCCATTTCAATTCCGGTTACGTCCATGTAGTCAAACCCGACAGACGCAAAGTTCAATTGCTGTTCCTGCTCAGAACCAACTGCCCGCAGTCGTGAGGTGCTGAAACCCTGACCGAGCACATTACCGGCAGTTGCTGCATCTTCCACACCCGATAATTGTTTCACCGAATTCAGGAAAGCGCTTTGATCGGCTTTCGACAAGCCACGGGCATTTCGCACGACTACAACCTGGTCTTTATCAAAACCCAGCTTGGTTGATTGTAAAAAATCTATCTGCTGGATAATGATGAGTGTGCTGATGATTAACGCAATCGATATGGTAAACTGAACGACCACCAGCGACTTGCGCAGGTTCAATGCTCCACCGGTTGATTGCCTTAGTCCTTTCAACGCAGTCACCGGCCGGAAGGAAGAGAGGTATAATGCTGGCATTAATCCGGCAACCATGCCAATCAGTACGGTAACTGCCAGGAGGAACACTAGTACCACCGGGTTGCCTGTGATCTGCAATTGCTTTTGCGTAAGCTCATTCACCACCGGGGTTACCAGCCAGGCGATGCCTACCGCCAGTAATGCACCGATCGCACAGAGAATAACTGACTCCATCAGAAATTGAAACACCAAAGCAGGTCTTAATGCACCAGAGACTTTCCGGATGCCGGTTTCTTTTGCACGGAGTGAAGAGCGGGCGGTAGAAAGGTTGATGTAATTAATGGCCGCGATGAGCAGAATGAACATGCCGATCACTGAAAAGATATAAACATAAACCTTGTCGCCATTGGGTTCAAGTTCCCATTTGAGATGCGAGGTAAGATGAATGTCGAGCAGGGGCTGGGTATAGAACGCACTGAAATGCTCGGACGAATTGCGATCATGAACATCCTGGATCTTTTTCTCAAAATCCTTCATATCCGTGCCGGGTTTAACCTTCACGTAGGTGTAATAGTTATAACTGCCCCAGTGGGTATGTGCATTTTGCGGAAGCCTGCGGTACGACATCAGGAAATCGTAATGAATGTGGGCCTGCGGAGGGACATCGGCAATCACACCCGTTACCGTGATGTCTTCATTGCCATCCAGTCGTAACACTTTACCAATCGGATCATCTGAACCAAAGTACCGCTGTGCAGTTGACTCCGTCAGCACTACTGATTTTTTATCAATCAGGGCTGTGCGCTCATCGCCTTTGATGAAGTGTATCGAGAACACCTCAAAGAAACTGCTGTCAACCCGCCAGACTTTTGTTTCGGTAAACTTCTTATCGCCATACTCGAGCACATTGTTTCCGCCCCAGTCGGGATGCAGGCGCGTAACACTTTCCACTTCCGGTATCTCTTCCTGCATGGCAAACGCCAATGGCCCCGGAGTTGTCGCATCCGGAATGCGGCTTCCGTCATCGTTGATAAAATCTTTCACTACGCGGTGAATGCGATCAGCATCGGCATGATGGCGATCATACTGCAGCTCATCTTTCACAAACAAAAAGATCATGAGTGTGCAGGCCATGCCCGTGGCGAGCCCGAAGATGTTGATGAAGGAGAGGCCTTTGCTTTTCCAGAGCTTGCGAAAAGCGATCAGTAAGTAGTTGCGGAACATAGGAGCGGTTTTATAGAATACCGCACTAATTCCCGATGGTTGCGCAAATGCGAGCTGTTTATGATAGACGGTGAATAACCGAAACGGGTGGTTGAGATTTCAGTCGTAGCTAAAAATAATCAGCAGCTCGTTTACAGTCCGATGCGTCTTCCGTTTTTAAGATGATCAATCTCCAGCCGGATGATGATGATCAGTTCTTTTAATGAGTAGCGTTCGATCAGGCCGGGCAGAAGCTTTTCAATCAAGTGAAAGTCTTCCGGAAATGATTCTTTAATCTTGCCGGTAAGGTATTGTGTAATGCGAGCCTGAGTCTGCTCATGTTCTGCAGCGCCCATAAAAATTTGTTTACGGTGAAAAACAAGAAGCGCTACGACAGAATAAAGATAATTAAATTCATTGTCAGTTCCATGATGGGTACGGATATATTCGATGAACAACATAATCCAGCGGTACCTTAGCAATGCAATGGTCTTTAAGAAGCATGTAAAGGTATCCGGGGTACCTGTACGATACTTTTACCGATGAATCACTTTTGTCCTGGAGCCGAACAAACAGCCGGTTCGTATGGAGAAGCAGGCCGTTTACGGAATGTGTACAGAACCACGATTGTGATCAGGCAAATAAAGAGTACCGTAATCCACTTTGCCTTTCTCATGGTGAACCCGTTTCAGAATTGGCTGCATCAACCGGTTTGGATTCGGGAGATCCCTGCTGGCGCAGGAAAATCGAAAGCACTACGATCGAGATCACAGCAATAAATTCACTCTGCCAGTTCTGAAATGACTCATACCAAAACCGGGAGCCGGTCATGAATTCGATAAGACGTTCAGCTGACTTGTTTTGTAAAACCTGTTCCGTGTTATAATTCTTAAAGCTTCCATATGCATGCATCGTAAAGCTAATGATAAATAAGAACGCGAACGCCAGAGACAGGGAATGACGGTAAAGTGCTAACACAAAGCCTCCCCGCTTAACCGGCCAGGGCGCATCTTTTTTTTGAGGGTCTGGCTCGCGGTCCACGGCTTCTTTTTTTCCAAACTTTTTCGATTCACTTGAACCCAGTTGCCGCAGTTTTATGGTGAGCAAAACGTACATTGCCATTTGAAGGAACTCGCTTTCCCAATTTTCAAATGTAGTTTGAATAAAATGTCCGGTAACAAGGTATGCGGATAAATTTATCGCGCTCGCTCCGAAGTCATTTAATTCCTTGTTGTATTCGTGCCATCCGGTAAAAAGCTGCCCGGTGATACATATCAGGAAAAGCGCTGTCAGTGCAATTGATAGCCCGTTCCGGTAAAGGAAAGGATATGATTTTTTATGCGTCAAGATCAGCTGCTGAGAAATTTAGACTCATGAATTTTCTTGTACGCATCCAGGTTTCGTTTGCTTTTCAGCACCTCGTAAACCTTGCTTTGCAATTCTGCCATCGAGTTACAGGTTAATAATAGCTCATAAACTTCCAGTCGTACCGCGTCCAGTTCTTCGGATGAAAAACGGTCCTGCAAAAGTGTAAGAATTGATTCTTTGGGTATTTCCCTGTAAAGAGACATCGTATCGGATTTATGGCTATCCTGTCAGGTTAAAAATCATACCGGAAATCGGTGTGACTATATCCGTGTTTCCACGGATCAATTTTTTGGTCCTTCGCAGGAACAGGCAGTCCCGAACAAAATAGGTTCGGTGCAAATACCCAACAAGGGGAATCGCTGTTGAGTCAATGCCCCGAAAAATTCCGGATTCACACGTTGCTGACTTCGATTTGCGATGGTCATGTTTTTGCAGCGATCAACCTGAACCAACAAAATTTTGTGTTCAAGTGAATCGAAAAAGTTTGGAAAAAAAGTAAAAGTGAGAACAACATTTCTGAACCGCTTTCATCCCAGCTTGGAAAATTGTTCGAAGATGAGCTGAGGGATATCTATTGGGCTGAAAAGGCACTTGCAAAGGCGTTGCCCAGAATGGCCAAAAAAGCTTCCTCTCAGGAATTAGTGGATGCCATTGAAAAACACCTCGGGGAAACTGAGGAGCATGTGAGTCGCTGTGAGCAAATCTTCAAGCTGCTGGGCAAAGAACCACGGGGCAAAAAGTGTGAGGCGATGGAAGGATTGCTGACGGAAGCCGAATCCATCATGGAAGACACGGAAGAAGGTGTAATGCGTGATGCAGGAATTATATCGGCAGCTCAGAAAGTCGAGCATTACGAGATTGCTTCCTACGGAACTTTGCGGACGTTTGCCGAAACACTGGGTATGCAGGATGCTGCAAGTCTTCTTGAAAAGACATTGAATGAAGAGAAGACAACGGATGAACTATTAACCGAACTTGCTGTTTCAACAATTAATGAAGGCGCAGCTGAAGAGCCTGCAGAATAATTTTTCCTGTTTGTTTGGACACCGGTCAGCAATGGCCGGTTTTTTTATGCATTGAAAGCACTCCGGTACAGGTACGCTCCGGCTCCAAAAATAATATGTGCAATAATTAACTGGCCGTAGAATGCAGGTTTGGTCACAACCGGAGGACGGGGGTGAATTGAAAACGTCAGGTGCCAGATCATAACTCCAAATATCCCGCCTGCAAATCCGAGCGTTAAGTAAGATTTGAGTCCGGGTTGTATGAACCTGAATGCCAGCTCAAAGGCTGCAACAAACAATATTCCAACGAGGTAATGAATAAACCATCCCAGGTACCGGCCGGGTAATTTTGTGCGGACGCAGGTAAATAAAGCATTTAATAATTCCGGCTCACGAAATTGCTTGCCGCTCAACACGCTGACTCCATAACTAAACAGGGTCATGACTGTTGTTGCGACCAGACTCGCAAAAAAGATATTCCCGAACGACATGAACTTTACATTCCGGGCTTTAAAATAATTTTGATGCAATTATCTTCCTTATTCTTAAAGATTGAATATGCATCCGACACTTTTGATAAAGGCATGGTATGTGTTAGGATATCGCTTAGTATAACCTTTCCGCTTTCGACAATGCCGATCAGTTCATCAATGTATTTGTGAACGGGTGCCTGACCGAATTGCATGATAATGCCCTTGTCAAAAATCCGGTGAATGGGAAAGTTGTCAAAAGGTGTTCCGTAGACTCCCACCACAGTAACTGTCCCGCCTCTCCGAACAGCGTTCACACATGCTTCCAGTACACGGATGGTCCCTTTCTCAAAGTTC
>CAZHQP010000115.1:0-8555 GCA_964534735.1 uncultured Roseivirgaceae bacterium | reverse complement strand
TTATTTCGAGCTGATTGCCATCAGGCAGAACGCAATCACCACCAACCAGAATTTTATTCCTGTCAATGCAGGGATGATCACAATCTCCAGCTGCATCAGTACAGCCAGTAAAACAAGCAGTACGGCAATAATGCGCAATACAGACCGGATTTTGTTATTCATAGTGAGTACATTTACGTTCAAATATAACCTGTGCAGTAACAAATTCAATGGCCAAGATCGGTACTGATATTGAAAAAGCAGTTATGCTGTTAACGAGTGATGAGCTTGTTGCGATCCCAACCGAAACGGTGTATGGATTGGCCGGCAATGCATTAAATCGTTCTTCTGTAACAAAAATTTTTTCCGTTAAGGACCGGCCGCAGTTCGATCCACTGATCGTTCACGTTCCGAATCTTGAAAAAGCAAACGACTATGTGCTCGAAATTCCGGAAGCTGCCGGAAAGCTTGCCGGGAAATTCTGGCCAGGTCCGTTAACCTTGTTATTAAAAAAGAAATCAATTATCCCAGATCTGGTTACAGCCGGACTTGATACCGTTGGCATCCGGTGTCCGGATCATTCGTTAACCCGGGAATTATTAAAGCGATTACCGTTTCCCTTGGCTGCGCCAAGCGCTAACCCGTTTGGATATGTAAGTCCGACAAGACCTGAGCATGTGGATGAGCAGCTCGGAAATAAAATTCAATACATATTAGATGGCGGTGTTTGTCCGGTGGGCATTGAGTCAACCATTGTCGGGTTTGAAGAAGATCAGCCGGTTATTTATCGTCTGGGCGGATTAAGTATTGAAGCGATTGAAAGCATCATTGGGAAGGTTAAGCTCATGACACACTCAACGTCTAACCCGAAAGCACCTGGTCAGCTGAAAAGTCATTATGCACCAGGTAAAAAGGTGATCCTCGGTTCAATTGAAGAGCTTTTGAATATCCATAAACGCGCGGGCGTGTTATCGTTCAGCAAGGATTATAAAGTAAAGAATCAGATCATCCTCTCGCCTGCCGCCAAACCCGAAGAAGCAGCTCAGCATTTGTTTGAGTCATTACGTGCATTTGACAAGCTGGATGTAGACGTTGTGCTTACTGAACTGGTTCCGGACCAGGGACTTGGCCGGGCCATCAACGACCGGCTTCGCAGGGCTGCCGCAGTTTGAGTATATTTAACCTTCACGTCATGCTGAAGACCACGTCCGAAGCATCCAATAAGGGGATCCTTCGCTTCGCTCAGAATGACGATCATTACTAATTAACTCATCTATGAAAAAAGTACTCGTCCTCACCGGTGGCGGTGATTGTCCCGGATTAAACGCAGTGATCCGTGCGGTTGCAAAGCGTGCGCGCAAAGAAAAAAACTGGGAAGTTTTCGGAAGTATTGAAGCCTTCAATGGCGTACTCAACGATCCGCAGGAGCTTATTCCGCTTACAAGCCATCGTACGAAAGGTATTCATGTGAAGGGCGGAACAATTCTGAAGACGACCAACAAGTCTAACCCGATAAAATTTCCGGTCGCGCAAAAAGACGGTTCGGTAAAATTTGAGGACCGTTCAGATGAGTTGGTAAAGAAACTGCAAGATTTAAAGTTTGATGCCGTAATCAACATTGGCGGAGACGGCTCCCAGAAGATTTCCAGAGTATTGTTTGATAAAGGCATTCCGATCATCGGGGTTCCGAAAACAATTGATAATGATCTTTCTGCTACAGACATGACGTTTGGATTTCAAACCGCAGTGCAAATTGCAACCGATGCGTTCGATAAGCTTGTTACCACCGCTGAAAGTCATCACCGCGTGATGATCATGGAAGTGATGGGGCGTGATGCCGGCTGGATCGCACTGCATACTGCGATTGCCGGAGGTGCAGAAATTTGTTTGATCCCCGAGATCCCCTACGACATCAATAAGCTGGTGAAGAAAATTGAATCACGGTATAAAAACGGCCGCGGCTTTGTGAACATCGTAATTGCCGAAGGGGCACTTCCGAAGGATGGTACCATTACATCCTCTAAAAACACAAAAGAATCTGAACACGTACGGTTGGGTGGGGTCGCTTACCAGCTTTCCAAACAATTAAAAGATGCCGGCTGCAAAGCCGAAATTCGGGAGACAGTATTGGGTCACGTACAAAGAGGCGGAACTCCTGTGGCTTTTGACAGGGTGCTGGCTTCTTTATTCGGAGTAAAGGCAATGGAGCTTGCAATCAATGGCGAATTCGGGAAGATGGTTGCCTGCCGGAACAACTCAATCAGCTACGTTTCCTTTGAAGAAGCTACGCGTGAGCAGAGCCTGGTTAAAAAATCATCGTACCTCGTGCAGGCCGCGAAAGGGTTAAGCATAACGTTTGGCGATTAAGCCTGATGGATTGTCAGTCTGAGCGGAGCCTGTCTACCGCAGGCAGGTCGAAGACTGATCTACCTGACTTTTGACTCCGCTCAGACTACCTGCAAACGTTTGGGATGAATGAACAATACCCTTTGTCAGGTCGAGCGGAATCGAAACCTGACTCTCTGATAATTTTTATAACTTGACTTCCTAAATTTCTTCTCTTCTCATGAAAACCATCAACGATATTAACTTCGATTCAAGACGTGCTTTGATCCGCGTAGATTTCAATGTACCGCTCGATAAAAGCTTTAACGTAACGGACGATAACCGCATCCAGGCAACGATCCCAACGTTAAAGAAAATCTTAAAAGATGGGGGGAGCTGCGTGCTCATGTCGCACCTCGGCCGCCCGAAAGATGGTCCGGAAGAAAAATATTCACTGAAGCATACCATCAGGAAAACAGAAGAGCTTTTGGGAGTTCCTGTAAAGTTCGCGGGCGACTGTATCAGCGAGGAGGCTTTTAAAATGTCGAACGATTTAAAGCCGGGCGAAGTCTTGTTGCTGGAAAATCTTCGCTTCTATAAAGAAGAAGAGAAAGGCGATGTTGGCTTTGCGCAGAAGCTGGCCCGCCACGGGCATGTGTATGTGAACGATGCTTTCGGAACTGCACACCGCGCGCATGCCTCGACCACAATTGTTGCACAATTCTTCAAGGATAAATGTGCAGGCCTCGTGATGGCGGCCGAGCTCGACAATGCGAAGAAAGTAATGGAAAAAGCTGATAAGCCTTTCACAGCAATTATGGGTGGTGCAAAGATCTCTGATAAAATCCTGATCATTGAGAAAATGCTCGACATCGTTGACAACCTGATCATCGGTGGTGGAATGGCGTATACCTTCTTCAAAGCAATGGGCGGAAACATTGGTAACTCACTTGTGGAGGCTGATAAGCTCGACCTCGCAAAAGAGCTGATCCAAAAAGCAAAAGCAAAAGGTGTTGACTTACACTTGCCGATTGATTCCATTATTGCCGATAAGTTTGATGCAAATGCAAACACGGATATTGCCAACAACAACGCAATCAAAGATGGCTGGATGGGACTTGATATCGGTCCGCAGGCAAGCCAGGTGTTCTCAAAAGTAATTGAAGAATCCAAAACCATTTTATGGAACGGTCCGATGGGTGTTTTCGAAATGGAGAAGTTTGAAAAAGGAACAAAGACCGTTGCCGAAGCAGTTGTTCGTGCTACAAAGAAAGGTGCATTCTCCCTGATCGGTGGCGGAGATTCAGCAGCAGCCGTTGCCAAGTTCGGGTTTGATAACGATGTCAGCTATGTATCCACCGGGGGTGGTGCCTTGCTGGAATACTTTGAAGGTAAAGTTTTACCGGGCGTTAAAGCATTGGAGTAAAACCAGATCGACAGAAGTTTTAAGGCGGACACTTGTTCCTGGCGGGTTATTGAGTGGCAGTCTACAACAATCCTACCCAGGGTTTGATCTGTTTAAGTACGCCTGTTTGTAGCAGTTTGGCCGGCTTTTCGGTGGGACAAATGGAAACGCAAAAAGGCTGAAAACTAAGGTGTTACAAACTGTTTTCTTAAATACTCCGAATTATTATATTTGTTAAGGGTGAAAAATAACCCCTTGTCTATCGTTGTATTTAATACCCCATCTTGCCATGAACATTTTTGTCGCCAAGCTCAATTTTAAAACCCGTAAGGAAGATCTTGAAAAAGCCTTTACTCCATACGGAGAAGTTTCTTCAGCAAAAATAATTACCGACCGCGATACGGGCAGGTCGAAAGGTTTTGGATTTGTGGAGATGCCAAACGATGATGAAGCCAACAAGGCGATCGCTGCATTAAATGAAAGTGAGCTCGATGGCCGAACCATTGTAGTAAAGCCCGGAAACGCCAGGCAATAAAAAATTATTCTTAATATTCCTACGTAAAGCCCTGCATGTTTCAGGGCTTTATTTTTTAATATGCATGTATGTTCGGGGAAAAGGGATTTGAGTCGACAAGAATTATCGGGTTTATACTTGGTCCGGTCCTTTTTTTATTGATCACCATCTTCGTTCCGGAAACGTTCATTTCTCCTGTCGCATATAAAGTTCTGGCCGTAGCAGCTTGGGTGATTGCCTGGTGGGTAACCGATGCTGTTCCGTTTTCCGTTACCGCATTGCTTCCGCTGATCTTATTTCCATCACTTGGAGTGATGTCAGCCACGAAAGCTGCCTCGCCATATGCACATCCAATCATCTTTTTATTCATGGGCGGATTCTTCATTGCCATTGCGCTGGAGAAGCATCGCCTGCACGAACGTATTGCATTAAACCTGATCCGGCTTACGGGAACATCCGGCAACGGGATTATTATGGGCTTCATGATTTCCACCGCGTTCATCAGTATGTGGATCAGCAACACCGCTACCGCGATGATGATGCTGCCAATCGCGCTATCGGTTGTGAAGCTGATCATACCTGAAAAAAGAATGTTAGCCGATGGAAAATTATCTGGTGAACAAAATTTTGCCCTTGGCTTAATGCTTGCCGTTGGGTACGCAGCCACACTGGGCGGACTCGCTACCATCATCGGCACACCGCCTAACGTTGTGTTCATTGGATTACTAAATGATCTTACCGGTCAGCAAATCTCTTTTGGACAATGGATGCTCGTGGGAGTTCCGGTAGCATTGATATTACTGATCACCAATTATATTATTGTTACCCGAATTCTTTTCCCAAACAAGCTGGATACCATTAAAGGCTCTGAACAATTGATCACCACAAAGCTTAAAGAGCTCGGCTCCTTGCGCAAAGAAGAAAAGCTGGTAATGACAATCTTTCTGCTCACCTCCTTCTTCTGGATTTTCCAGCAGCTCTTCAACGACCTGATCTTTAAAGCTGAGATACTTACTGACACGAACATTGCCATGGCCGGTGGCTTGCTCATGTTTATTGTTCCCGTCAGTATGAAAGAAATGAAATTCATTCTTCATTGGGACGATACCAAGAACATGGCCTGGGGCATATTAATTTTATTCGGAGGTGGATTGTGTTTGGCGGAAGGATTAGGAGAAGCAAAAATTATTCAGGCCGTGGGTGCGTGGATCGTAGCCCAAACCGAGTACAACATCTGGTTCATTCTGTTGCTGATTGCATTGAGTGTTGTGCTTTCAGAAATGATGAGCAATGTTGCGTTGGTGAACATCTTCATCCCGGTTGTGTTTGGAATTGCGCAAGGTTTGAACATAAACCCGGTTCTGCTGGCATTGCCTGTTACGCTTGCAGCCAGCATTGGCTTCATGTTCCCGATTGCCACTCCGCCAAACGCAATTGTGTTCTCCAGCGGTTACATCCGCATGAAGGACATGGTGCGGGCTGGGCTGCTGTTAAACCTGATTTCGATCATCATCATCTGGATCGCCTCGATCACGCTGGTGCAGTGGGTTTTTGGGTAGGAAGTGCGATTTTGCTAATTTATAATAAGGAAATATAGGACATATGTCTTATAGCCAAACGTTGGCGCTAATGTTTTTTATGAAAAGTACGACTATCGTTTTACTGACACTTGGGACAATTATTCTGTCATGTGGACAATCCCAGCGCAATGATAATGACGAAACTAAGGAGTTTATCAGACTTGTAAAGTCTCGACCATACTTTTCTCTTGGACAAGACAAGCCTGATAGTTTAATATTGCCAATTATTCACATAGATGAAGACTTTGAAATTCGGCTTGCCGACAAAAGCTTAAATCTCGAAGAGAAACATCTGGAGTTGAAGAATCCATACTCCAACAGTGAATACCCTCTATCATTTTCTGTAATTTATAAAGACAGAATCATATCACTTTTTGAACCCGGCAAATTTGCTTGTTACAACCTTACTTTGAATAGGGATGCCGAATTAGAAAATAAGCTAAACACAAAGACTTTTAAATACCACTGGATAATTGACAATACTCTGGTTGCAAAATCTGGCGAATCACTTTATACTTGGACAGAGGAGAATGGCTGGGTTTCATTCAAAAATAAAAACCCAATGGAGAATCAACCAAAACTCTTTGAAGACAATAAATATATCGTTTATTTCCATTGTAATGGAGAGTTTGGCGGTACAGTGTACTTCTACGACAAATCAACAAAAGATGTCCATGTCACTGAAGCGACCTGTCCAAACTCAATAAACATTGAGGATAATAAATATTTGATATTATCCACATTGGGGCACATGATGGGAAGCTTAGATCTAAAATCAATCGAAAACCCATCTACATTGCCAAAACTAAAAGATTTAAAAAAAATGAAACTTGAGGGGTGGGCAAAAAGTAATATTGGTTATGCGGACAGTTCAAACAATTCAAAAAAAGAATTTGATTACTACAATATCCTCTCATTTTCAAGTTTTAAGAGACAAGGTGAACTGCTGTACTGGATTCATTGGAATGACTTCAACTTTTTGGCGACCATTGATAATAATATAATCTCAATCGTTGACCCTTTATTTATCAAAGACGAAATTTATACTCACGATCCTGTGACAACAACCTATGATAATGGGGTCGTACTAATGAATTTTGATTTTTATGGACTTGGTCGTGAACGAGAGGTCTCATTTATACTGGTGAATAAAGAAACAATTACAAAAGTAGATTGGAGCGAAAAACACTAGCGCCAACAAAGTCTATAATCCATTTGTTTTGATTTGTTTATTTTTAATTGGTAAAACAAACGACTTATAGCCTTTTTGGACAGTGAGATTTAATTATGAAAAAACTAATTTATACATTAACACTGGCGACATTATTGACTAATTGCACAAGTGGACAACAAAATAAGCCAACGGAATCTGAAGCGATGGAAGACTTTGAATTATCATCTGACAAGGCACACCCTAATGCAAAGAAGCTTTTAACTGAAGACTTTTATTGGAGCCCAATTGAAGAAACTGGACCTTTTGGAAGTGATGACGGGTCTGACAGTTTTTACGGGTTTAGAGTTTGGAGGCAAGACAATAAAACTCAAAGTCCAGTTATGTATTTAAAAGAACTAATTGCCGAATGGGGATTTCCCACATTTGATCTAAAGCAGGAGGACATCAGTCAAATTAAGAATATTGAAAGCAGATTGTTGATAGGAACTGATAACGCAATTATCGCAATTGGCTTCGGTCAATTTGTACTAGAAGGTAAAATAGACAATGAAATAAAAGACCTGACGAAAAAAGCGATAAGAAGAGAACTGAGTCAAGAATTGCTCAATCAATATCGCGAAGACTACATTGAAACACGGAAAAGTTTATTAAAAAAGATGTTAAGGGTTGTTGATAAGATGTAATCTGAAAAGGCCAGCTGCCAACAAAGTCTATAATCCATTTGTTTTGATTTTGTTTATTCTTAATTGGTAAAACAAACGGCTTATAACCAAACGTTATCCCGCCATCTCTCCTAGCGCTTTCACAAAAACATCCAGCTCAGCGGGTGTTGTATACACATTCGGTGTAATTCTGCAACCCTGAACTCCCTGCCCGTCAATCGCAACCGTCCAGATCTTGTATTTATCCAGCAGCGTTTTTGCCATGTCGGCAGGAGCCATGTTCCGGATACCTACGTTCGCGATACCGCACGACCGTTTTGGATCTTCCGGAGTGTTTACTACGATGTTCTTATTCGCACGAACGCGGGATGTCCAATACGTCTGCAAGTATTTCAAGCGAGCTTCTTTTCGTTCAGCGCCAAGCCTGGTGTAAAAATCAATGGCATCGAGTATGGTCAGATCGGTTGCCACCGGATGTGTACCGGTGTGTGCCAGATGTGAAATATCATCCTTCATACCCCAGTCGGCCATGAGTGACCATAAGCCTGGCGCCTTACCTTCTTTTACATACAGAAGGCCCGCACCGAGCGGAACACTTAGCCACTTATGCAAACTGGCCGCATAGTAATCGCAACCCAGGTCAGGGATTTTAAAATTCAGATGCGCAAACGCATGGGCACCATCCACCGCTACCTCGACATTGAGGCTATGGGCCATATCACAAATCTTTTTGATCGGCAACACCTGGCCGGTGATGTTAATCATGTGACTTACCAGTAACAACTTTGTTTTGGGCGTAATGGCGTTGCGATAGAGATCTACGATCTCCTCGTCAGAGGTCGGATGGTTAGGCACAGAAAGTATATTCACCACAATGCCGTAGCGTTTTTCCATCATCTTAAACTGGTTCACAATC
>CAZHQP010000114.1:0-8603 GCA_964534735.1 uncultured Roseivirgaceae bacterium | reverse complement strand
ATCCTAACGGTGCTAACTCAGGTGGTTCTAAAACCGATATTCCTGCATCTGAGGCAATAAAAGAAAGATCAACTGCAGGGTAGAAAAACGATCGGTTGCTTTTTGCCAGAACAGACCGCCAGTCGTTACGACCGGTAGCATGCAAATACAGGAATTCCTTAAACCCAACCCGAACATCTGCGTAGATACCCAATTGACGGGTAAGTGAATTGAATTCACCTGCAGTAGGATTTGTAAGCGTGTTGCCAACATTATAAAGTCCATCAATTACCAGACCGTTAGCTGCATTACCCACAAACTTAACTGTGTTTTCACGCGTTTGAACACCTGCTACCACGTTCAAAGAGAAGTCCTCTGAAAGCGTTGTTTTGTATTCTGCCAGGAAATCACCAACCAACTGGCTTGTATATTGTGCATTATCAGCCACAGATCCAGGAATATCGGTTTTAGAACCACCTGAGTTAGCACCGTTAGGATCTTTCGTATAATCCGAGTACGTAAATTTACCAGTTCTGATCTTTTGAAGAATAATCCGTGTGCTTATCCCTACACGAGCTGTAAAGGTCAACGGAGTGATCGGATTCCACTTCAGCTCAAGGTTACCTTGCAGGTAGTTATTCTTGTTATTATCCCGGTTATTGGCAAGCGTAAAGTATGGATTCAGGAAATACTCATTATAGTATCCATTTGGGTTAGCAAACTTATCGTGTTTCCAATCTTTATACTTTGTGATGTCAACCTGGGAAGGAGACATTAACAAGTTAGTAAATGCTGCGCCTGTAGCCGAGCTGATATCAAACCGGTTAGCGATATAGTTTGTAGATACTGCAATTTTAACATGGTCACCAATCTTGCGATCTACATTCGCCTTAAAGCTGTAACGCTTGTACTCATCAAATGGCACAGTAGAGTGCTGTGTAAAGTATTGCGCAGAAGCAAAAATTGTTGATTTGTCATCGCCTCCGGAAACACTGAAATCCGTTTGATTCTGAAGACCAGTTTCCCAGAATTCATTTTTTGCATCGGTCGGTGAATACTTAACAAATTGTTGAGATCCATCTTCCAATGGCTTTCCGATAGGGCGAATAGATCCATCGAAGCGAGGGCCATACTGCTGATTTTCGTAAGGCGTATAGATGGGCGGAGAATCAGGCGTTGTACCTGAACCGAATTTCTTCTGAAGCTGTGGCAAATAGCTTACCTGCTCAAGAGTTGTAGTATTTGCAACTTTGATCTCAGTCTTGCCAGCTTTACCTCTTTTTGTTGTGATGATCAATGCACCGTTTGAGGCATCTGATCCATAAAGCGCAGCAGCACCTGCACCGTTCAATACCTGGATATCTTCGATATCTTCAGGGTTCAGGTTACCCAACACATCGTTTGGCGTAATAATGTTATCCAATACGATAAGAGCTTGGTTATTACCTGTTAACGAACGATTACCGCGTAATACGATCCGGTACGTTGGGTTAACACCCGAGCTTACCGCACTCACCAGAAGACCTGGCACCTTACCTGTCAAACCAGCCGCCACATTCGAGGATTTACCCTGGGTAATATCAGTTGCTTTTACAGTTGTTGCCTGGTTTCCTAATTCGCGTCTTTGGACAGTCAAACCACCGGCTACTACAACAACTTCGTTAAGGGTAGTCTCATCTGAGTCCATGCCCAAATCAATAGTTGATTGCGTAGTAACCGCTATTTCCTGAGATTTAAGTCCGATAAAGGAAAATGACAGCGTACCTCCCGTAGAAGGAATGGATAATGAATAGCGGCCATCTCCGTCAGTTTGCGTTCCGACTGCTGTCCCTTTTAAGACAACAGTTACTCCAGGAAGCGGGCTGCCATCCTCATTGGAAGTTACCCGTCCGGAGACTGTGCGGTCTTGTGCCGAAACTTGCAGCGAAGCAAGCATAAGCACCATCGTCACACATGATAGTAAAAGTCTCTTCATACAATTTTTAGGTTTAGGTTTTAAGAATAAAACTCACTCGTCACAGATTGTTAATTAATCTAACCAAGCATGTTTCAAATGTCGGGAGTCGCACAGCTACAAATAATAGCGCGACATGGGGTAATTATTGAATGTATTAACGTTATATGGGGTATGTTTTAAAAAAAACAAGTACCACTTAATGGGGGTTATTTCAGATACATGAAATTGTGTGACACACATCTGCATCATGTGTGATGCACTTTCCTGCAAAAAATTAAGACTGAGATTTTCAGAATTAAAAAGTCAATTTCTAATCTCATTGAAATAAATCCCGATGTATGATAAAACGTATATTTGATAATAGAACATACTGATAATTAACTGATTACACGGTTTTATTCCATTATCTCCAATTCATAAATTAATTATGATTAAAAATCACTTCATTGTTGCGTTTCGCAACGTCACTAAAAACAAGAGTTATACTTTCTTAAATCTGATGGGTCTCTCCATTGGTCTGGCATGCTTTACACTACTGGGGTTATGGGTGAAGGGAGAACTGAGCTACGATAAATTCCATTTGAACTCAGATCGAATTTATCGGGTAGCATTAAAATCTACCGACAAAACCGGTCAGTTACGTCAGGCCTTAACATCACCTTTGCTTGCTCAGGCTTTAGTCAGTGATTTCCCAGAGGTTGAGCTGGCTGTGCGGCTTGGTAAGCAAGATGCAACTGTACAATCCGGTGATCAGCAATTTCTTGAAGATGATATTCTTTTAGCTGACTCTTCATTTTTCGACATGTTTACATTTAATCTTAAAGCGGGTGATCAGCATACTGCATTAAGAAATCCATATTCTATTATTCTGAGCGAAAGCATGGCTCATAAATACTTTGGAAAAGCAGATGCCATCGGAAAAACAATCAAGGTATTTCTGTTCGATCCTGACGGAAAAGGAAAAGAATATCTGGTAACAGGTATCATAGAAGACTGTCCGGTAACCTCTCAATTTCAATACAACTTCATTGTTTCATACAAGACGTTTGAATTAAACAATCAGAACGCTACCTGGTACTCCAATTGGAGTTACACCTATATCAGGCTTCATGCCGCAAATGAGTCTGCTCATCTTGAAGCAAAGTTTCCACGGCTGATTGACAAGTACATGGGACAAGTAAACCGTGAGCGTGATATAAAATACGAATACTTTTTACAGCCTCTTACCCGCATATACCTCACATCAGATCTCAAATCAGAAATCGGTAAGACGAGCAGCATGGAATATGTGACAATATTTGCAACCGTTGGACTGCTTGTGCTGATACTGGCCTGCATTAATTATATTAATATGTCGACTGCCTTATCATTTAGTCGATTTAAAGAAACCGGTGTTCGAAAAGTGCTGGGATCAAACCGGTTTCAGCTTATTACACAATTTCTTACTGAGTATTGGATTGTGGCTGTGATTTCATTGCTTCTTGCATTTTTGTGGGTCGAGATCGCCCGAAATTCATTTGAAAGTCTTACCGGCAAACCCGTTACAGGACTTTATGATTTCAGTACGTTAACTGCTCTTTTAGCAATTGCTACTATTGTAGGGATTTGCTGCGGGATTTATCCTTCGATAACTATTACCTCGCTTCGAGCAGCCCATTCCTTAAAAGGTCAGTTTAAAGGTACTGGAATTGGAAACTGGTTACGGAAAAGCCTTGTTGTTGTTCAATACTCAATTACCATTACGCTCATTGCGGGCATATTGGTCATCCAGAATCAATTGACGTTTATACAGGATAAGGATCTGGGGTTTGGCAAAGAAAATCTGATGATTCTGGGAGTAAACGGAAGCCAGGAAGTGATACAGGGTTTTAACGGGTTTGCCAACGAGCTTCTCCTTAACGCTGAGATAAAGGGAATTGCACGGTCTAACTCCTCGGTTTCAAATGGATTAAACTCCTCGGCAGTTGTTGCAGAGGATGCATTCGGGAAAAAAGTTGACGGATCAATAAACCGGTTACGGGTGGACCACAACTTTCTGAATGTATATAAAATGGAGTTAGTTGCCGGCAGATTTTTTGAGGAGGGCAATTCCGCTGATTCAACCAGCGCTTTTATTATCAATGAAGCAGCCACCAAAAATTACGGATACCGGAATCCTGCAGATGCCATAGGGGCTTACTTCAAGCTGCAGAATTTTGAAGGAAAGGTTATTGGAGTGGTGAAAGACTTCCATTACAACTCGCTCCAACACAGGATTGAACCCGCTTGCATGTTTATTCTTCGCACCAATTTTTCACGCATCACAATTCGCATGGAGAATACATCCGAAAAATCTACAAACATTATTGCAGCCTGTTGGAGAAAGCACTTTCCAAATACTGTATTCGATTCTCAGCCTGGAGAAGAGCTGTTAGGAAATCAATATAAATCTGAAAAACGTTTCGCAGAAATATCTTCCATATTTTCCTTTATCTCGCTGACCATAGCAATTCTTGGATTGTTTGCTATGGTTTCATGTTCCATACAAAGCCGAACAAAAGAAATCGGAATCCGAAAAGTGCTAGGTGCTTCTGTACCCGGGATCTTAAAAATGATTTCAAAAGAATTCCTGATCCTCATACTTATCGCTGCATTAATTGGTATTCCGGCCGGTTATTACTTTATGAATGAATGGCTGTCAGGCTTCGTATATCATACGGCTCTACAGCCCGTTACCTTTCTTCTTGCCGCGCTTATTGTATTTGCAGTTGCCTGGCTTACCATCAGCGTGCGCTCGATTTCTGCAGCCCGTGCAAATCCGGTTGACTCCATCCGTAATGAATAAAGTCACGCTAAAATAAGTTTAATCGATTCCAGTTTAAAGAAATCTATCTTTAAGCTGGACTGCTTATACCCCTTATTTAGCCATGAGACTTATCGTACTTACTTTGCTTACTGCGTTATTTTTATCGACTGCTTCCGCACAAAAATCAGATCTTAAAACCGGAACTGACGTTATCGGGCAAATGCATAAACGGTATCAAAATAAATGGTATCAGAATTTAACCTTTACCCAACAAACAACATTTTATAAGGATGGAAAGACTGATCGGGAAGAAACGTGGTATGAGGCATTGAGCATACCCGAAGGTTTAGTTATCAAATTCGGAGCACTAAAATCCGGTAATGGAATCACGTTTAAAGCCGACAGTCAATTTGTATGGCGCGACAACAAAATAATCTCAAGAACCAAACTGGTGCATGAGCTGCTTGTACTGGGTTTCAGCGTGTACGCTGAAACTCCCGATCAAACAATTACCAAACTTAAAGAAGCAGGCTATGATTTAGAAAAGCTTGAGGTTAGCACATCAAACGGCAAAAAGGAATTTATAGTTGGTGATCCTGAAACGTGCAGGTTCTGGATTGATTCTAAAACGCTTCTCTTCAAACGTATTCAGCGAAAAGGAAAAACAGGCACCCTGAATGAAATACAATTCAATCAATATGAAAAACTCGGTGATGGCTGGATTGCAAAAGAAGTTCTGTTTATAAGGAATGGGGTAGTTACCATGAAAGAAACTTATCACGATGTAGCTTCACCGGAAAGCCTTCCAGCAAACATATTTTCAACGACCGGGCAATTCTCTGAGCTCACATGGTAATACACCCGGTGAAATTGCTTGTTTAACCAAATCCACGGTGATGATTTTTACGGCTATTAAAGCTCTGAAATTGTTAGTATCTTACTTAGCGATCACAGAAAAAGTCAAAATCAATGAATTCACGGAGCGGCAAAAAAATGAAAATATTTCTCGTGGATGATGACGAACTTACCGTAAAGCTTACACGTTTTCACCTGCGCCTGCAAGGTTATGAGGACGTAACTACCTACAGCAATGGCATCTCTTGCCTGAATAATCTTGTCTATAAGCCTGATATAATTTTTCTGGACAAACAGATGGATGACATGCCCGGACTTGACGTGCTCAGAAAAATTAAAGAGGTCGACAGCACAATTTATGTTGCGATCTTCTCAGGAGATGACAATCCATTAGTAATCGATGATTTCAAAAAAAACGGGGCCAGTGAATATGTTGTAAAAGGTTTAGACGCTATGAAAAGAATTGAAGAAATTCTTCAAACTGTTTCAATTCCTGACCAGACAGAAAAAAGCTGACGCATTCAGGTTCAGGCATATTATTTGGCTCACCTGACAAATAGTTGATGTTTTAACGATACCATACGCCAAACAAGTTACCCTACTGCCGGACTACACTCGTACTAAAGCTGATTTAAGATCAGCTCAAGTTCTTTGTCGGAAATCGGCTTAGGCAGCATTTGAGATACACCCAGTGCGTATGCATGGTCGGCATCACGGCTATCAAGGGAAGATGAGATGACAATGATCCGGGTAACTTCCTGATTAAGATCCAGCTTGTTAAATTTTTCCAGAAAATCAAAGCCTCCCATAATGGGCATATTAATGTCCAGGAAAATACCAGCCGGTAAAGGAATACCTGACTCTTTGCAATGCTCAATCAGACTTAGTGCTTCTTTACCGTTAAGGGCACATTGAACTGCATCCGGCTTTACACCCAGCCGGGATAAAGCTTTTTTCATTAAAAAATGAAAAATAGTATCGTCATCAACCACCAGCACAGTTTTATTGTCCAGTCGTGTCATCCCTGATCGATCCTCTTGCGGGCAATAATCTTCTGACCTGCCCTGGCTTTGATCTCGCGAAACGAGCTGTATTGCATAAGCTCATCCATATCCATTTCAATTAATGGAAAGTCGCTGGCAAAATGTTTCTTCAGCTTCTTTATAATAAAGCTTCTGAAAGACGCGTTCACAAGCGCTTTGTGAAAATCCGTGAGTTGATCTTTTCTCATATCCTCCATGCACCATTCATTTTAGTTCAACAAATTTCTCATCATCTCACACAGCTCGTGGAATGAACAGTGCTTTACCAGGCAATTCGTTGCACCCATATGGGTATATAGCTCCGCTTCTGACTTGTTCGTAGCAGTGGACAACATAAATACTGGCACTGCATCAAACTTCCGCTTTGCCCGGATCAGCTTTATAAGTTCCCAGCCACTCATTCCCGGCATATTGATGTCTAAAAAAATATAATCGGGCACAATGCTTTCGAGAAATTCAAGGCCCTTTGCTCCATTTCGGGCGGAGACAAACTTATAAGCAGGCTTAACAACCTTTACCGCCTCACAAAGCAGGTCAAGATCGTCCTGATTGTCATCAATACACAATAAAATCATCGTTCCGGGAGCGTTACCACCCGAACCGAAAGTGTAATGCTGTGCAACCCCATCCACATTCACATTACACTTTGCGCAGTTCAGGAATGGCGTAAATAAAGGCCTTCACCCAGCTAAAATCTATCCGGGAAAACACGGATTTTTTGAACTATTAAAATCGATGCAGAGTTTACGCTACTTGTGGCGTTGATTTGATCCGGGTATTTCGGGATTTTACGGTGTTTATCTTTCATTTTATTGATTTTCCAGATTAACCGTTGCTTATTCGCGCCCGAAACATTTATCCAAGGTATTAATGATCCGAGTATTTCACGTAGAAGATTATAAAATAATGCGGGATGGCATTAAGCATCTGCTTAGCCAGGACGAAGAGATTGAGATTGCAGGTGAAGCGAAAGATGGTGAAGAGCTGTTGCGTAAGCTTGAAAATACACCGGTTGATGTTCTTATCCTGGACATATATCTGGATGCCATGGAAGACCTTAAAACATTGAATGGGTTTCAGCTTTGCCGCCATATTCAGGATGCATACCCGACTATTAAAATTGTGGCTCACTCGGTATACGATGATGCAGACCGGGTTGCCGGTATTATCAATGCCGGGGCACTGGGATTTGTTTCCAAAAAATCAGGTTTTGAAGAGCTTATCCGCGCGATCAAAGCCGTAAACACAGGCGAAAAATTTATTTGTGTTGAAACTTCCGGGCGCCTGAAAAACTTAAACCAGTTTCTATTAGGCATTGAAAGCAACTTGCGAGGTAAGGAAGAATTATTCTCGCAGCGCGAGCGTGAAGTGTTGGATCTTTTAGCGCGCGGAAAATCTTCTCGCGAAATTGCAGAAGAGCTTTTCATTACGGAACGCACTGTGGAATCGCATCGTAAAAACATGATTGATAAAGGAGCTGTAAAAAACACAGTAGAATTAATCGCTTACGCATCTTCACTCGGATTGCTAAAAAAATAATCTGGCTGGCCTCCAATTTGCAGCACGCTGGCTATGGAAAACGCAAGCTCAGAGCTTTCGGTGCTCGAAGAGATCGGAAATCTTTCAAAAGAAGGACTTGTCGTCTATAGCCTGGAAGAGAACAGGGTTTTATACGTCAACGCGAATGCCATAGCACTTACTGATTTACGGGAAAATGCTCCACAGGAAGAGGTGGTTGCTGTGGTAAATCGTCTCGAAGCCTCAGAAGCAGAATATCTGAAAACACGGTTTAATGAATTAATCACCAAATCGTTTACACGTGCTCAGATTAAATTACAAGGCACTGGCGGTTCAGAACTGCATGTTGCCTGCTCTGCTTATTTACTTTCTGATGCATCCATTGTTGTTGCTGTTTTAAATGATGTCACCCGGCATTATAAACATCGTGAGTACCTCGTTAAATACACCGCTAAAAAAAATACAT
>CAZHQP010000113.1:0-8648 GCA_964534735.1 uncultured Roseivirgaceae bacterium | reverse complement strand
AAATTTATGCCACGTTCAGTAAACAATGTAGCGTCTCGCGAGAGAAGAAAAAAGATCCTGAAGCTTGCCAAAGGCTTCTTCGGTCGTAAGAAAAACGTTTGGACAGTTGCGAAAAACGCAGTTGAAAAAGGTCTTGTGTATGCATACCGCGACCGCAAGCAAAAGAAGCGTGAGTTCAGAGCGATCTGGATCCAGCGTATCAATGCAGGTGTTCGCCCGCATGGCTTAAGCTACTCTTCCTTCATCGGAAAGCTTAAGAAATCAGGCATCGACCTGAACCGCAAAGTCCTCGCAGACCTGGCGATGAACCATCCGGAAACATTCGATGCGGTGGTCAACAAAGTAAAATAATTGAAAAGGGCTTCGGCCCTTTTTTTATTAATCGGCACGTCATTGCGAACCTGCCGGCAGGGGAGGGACTTGAAGAGATTAGTTACCCTACAGCATTGATACGTCATTGCGAAGGAGGACCTTGAAGAAATAAGTTACCCCACAGCATCCCGACTGAAGCAATCCCTTAATTCACCGTCATTGCAAAGAAGTAGCTTGAAGAAACTCATGTACACAACGCTATCCCGACTGAAGCAATCCCGAATATCAGGATACTAAACGATGAAGCCGCAGAATTGCAGGCACTCTGCTTTGGGATTGCCACGGCTTCGTTACGCTGGCGCGTAACTCACCCTCGCAATGACGTAAAGCATCGCACGTCAATGCCGACTGAAGCAATCCCTTAATTCACCGTCATTGCGATGGAGGACCTTGAAGAAATAATATACACCACACTATCCCGACTGAAGCAATCTCTTAATACAGAACTTAACAACTCGATAACGCACACACCCCTTCAATTTGCCTGACCCGACTTGTCGCGCGTGCCCCTACGGGTCGGGCTATTCGCTCCAAGTCCTCGCTCGTTCTTCGCTGTGGGCTTTCCGCTGCTATCCCTCACGCGGAGGTGCTTTCGATAGGAGTTACTCCTATACATTTCCATATGTTCTGGAAAAACCCTTTAGCTTTATCGCACGGACGTCTATCCGCAGGCTTTATCTATAGTAAGAATTGAGGGGTTGCTGCATAAACCTGCGAATATTATTCGTTTAACCCCTTTTATGCTCCCAGTTCAATCTCATTTTCAATCATTCTCCTGGTATGATACGCTGTTGACAAAGTCTGTCAGGTTGTTTTAGTAATTTTCGAACTTGCTAAACCGACCTGATGGCTAAAAAGTCTAAACCCGTAACCGAAGAACCCCTCGAAAAACAACTGTGGAAAACAGCGGATAAGTTGCGCAAGAACATTGATGCAGCTGAATACAAGCACATTGTGCTGGGCCTCATTTTCCTGAAATATATCTCCGATGCTTTTGACGAACTGCACCAGAAGCTCTTATCGGGTAAAGGTGATTATGCGGGCGCTGACCCCGAAGACCGCGATGAGTATAAGGCCGAGAACGTATTTTTTGTTCCACCTTCTGCGCGGTGGAGTTATTTGTTAACACGCGCCAAGCTTCCCGAAATTGGTAAAGACATCGACAGCGCGATGGACGCTATTGAACGCGATAATCCATCCTTACGCGATGTGTTGCCGAAAGTATATGCACGGCAGAATCTTGACCCCACAAGTCTTGGACAATTAATAGATTTGATCGGTAACATTGCATTGGGTACCGCCAAAGCCCGTTCGGCTGATGTGCTCGGGCATGTTTTTGAATATTTCCTGGGTGAGTTTGCATTAGCAGAAGGCAAGAAGGGCGGTCAGTTCTATACTCCGAGAAGCGTTGTTGAGCTACTGGTAGAAATGCTCGAACCGTATAAAGGCCGGGTGTTCGATCCGTGCTGTGGTTCAGGTGGTATGTTTGTGCAATCCGAACAATTTGTAACCGAACATAAAGGAAAGCTGAACGATATTTCTGTTTACGGACAGGAGAGTAACCAGACAACCTGGCGGCTGGCCAAGATGAACCTAGCCATCCGCGGTATCGACAGCTCGCAGGTAAAGTGGAACAGCGAAGGTTCCTTTCTTAACGATGCCCATAAAGATTTAAAAGCCGATTACATCATTGCCAACCCGCCCTTCAACGTAAGCGACTGGAGCGGTGAGTTGCTCCGAACGGATGGCCGCTGGAAGTACGGAGTGCCGCCAACCGGTAATGCCAACTTCGGCTGGTTACAACATTTCATTTATCACCTGGCACCAACCGGGCAGGCAGGAGTTGTGCTTTCGAAAGGTGCACTTACTTCTAAAACGTCAGGTGAAGGTGAAATCCGGAAAGCATTGGTGGAAGCCGGGCTGATCGATTGCATCGTTAACCTTCCGGCCAAATTGTTTCTGAACACACAAATACCGGCAGCATTGTGGTTCATGAGCCGCGACCGGAGCAATCATAAATTCCGCGACCGCAGAAAAGAGATCCTGTTCATTGATGCCCGCAACCTCGGCTTTTTGATCAATCGCAGAACACGGGAGTTATCCAAAGAAGACATTCAGAAGATTACAGAAACGTATCATGCTTGGCGAACACCCAAAGGGAAGTATGAGGATGTACCGGGTTTTTGTAATGCTGCTTCGATTGAACGTGTAAAAGAATTAGACTATGTACTCACACCCGGTCGCTACGTAGGGCTGGCCGATGAGGAAGATGATTTCAATTTTGAAGAACGGTTTACGGCATTGAAGAAAGAGTTTGAGGAACAACTCAAGGAAGAAGCGAAGCTTAACAAGCTGATTGTGGAGAACCTGAAGAAGATAAAAATGTGATTGTGCAGCACGGTGCTGCCCAAATGGATGGTGTGAAAGTAAATTTTGCAACAGGCTGTTGCAAAAATGTAAAAGACTTAAAAAACGAAACCCGGAAGTATGAATTGCTTCAGAGACGACCGGGGAATGACATCAAAAGTATAAAGCCTATGGCGAAAGACCTATATACACCAGCTGACAAGTCTGTATTTGAGCAGATCAGGAAAATCGATGCCGATGGCAGTGAATACTGGACCGCCCGTCAGTTGGCAAAAGTTCTGGAGTATTCCGATTTCAGAAACTTTCAGGCTGTGATTGTTAAAGCAAAGGAAGCTTGCAGAAACAGCGGCCAACGGGTAGAAAACCATCTCGTTGAATTCAACGAGATGGTAGCCATCGGTTCAGGAGCAGAACGCGAGATGCCAAGTTATAAGCTTTCCCGCTATGCCTGCTACCTGGTTGTTCAGAATGCCGACCCTTCCAAAGAAGTGGTGGCCTCCGGGCAAACCTATTTTGCCGTGCAAACGCGCCTGCAGGAAATTCAGCAGATGGAAGCGTATACGCGGCTGGCCACCGAAAATGAAAAGCGGTTATTCCTGCGCACCGAGCTGGCCCGGCACAACCTGCACCTCGCTTCAGCCGCCAAAAGTGCGGGCGTGGTTAACCCGCTCGATTATGCCATCTTCCAGAACCACGGCTACATGGGCCTGTATGGCGGGCTCGATGCCAAAGGCATTCATAAACGCAAAGGGCTGAAGAAATCGCAAGGCATCCTCGATCACATGGGCAGCACCGAGCTTGCCGCCAACCTGTTCCGCGCTACGCAAACCGAAGACAAGCTGCGCAGGGAAAACATCAAAGGCAAGGAGCAGGCAAACCAGACACATTACCATGTTGGCCGCAAAGTGCGCAAAACCATTGAAGAGCTGGGCGGCACCATGCCCGAGAATTTGCCTCCGGCTGAAAGTATTAAGAAGCTGGAGAAAGCAAAGAAACCAAAACAGGTTAAAGCGAAAAAGAAATAATCATGAGCGTGCCGCAGACAAAAGAAGAATTAAACGCTTTGATTGCTAACAAAGTGGAAGAAGCATTTAACCTTGAATACAAGGCTGCGGGAGCTTTTATGCCGGATGGGAAAAAGAAAGACCCTAAAACTGAACTAGCGAAGGACGTAAGTTCATTCGCCAATTCATCCGGAGGAACAATCATCTACGGAATTAAGGAATTCGATGAGGAGGATAAAAGACACCTGCCCGAAAAGATTACGCCTATTGACCGAAAGAAATTTTCGAAAGAATGGCTGGAGCAGGTTATCCATGGTAACATCAGCCCTAAAATTGACGGCTTACATATTTACGCTGTTGAATTGGATACCGTTGATGAAGTAGTCTATGTAATTGAAATCCCGCAAAGCACAACGGCTCATCAAAATACAGCTGATGGTAGATACTATCGTAGATACAATTTTCAAGCTGTTTGGATGGAAGATTATGAGATCCGGGACGTTATGAATCGATTAAAGTATCCGGACATTGAATTGGAATTTGAGATAGAAAAAACAATCTATCTTCCTAAGCCAAAGCAAACTCAACGTTACGCAGGTCCACTCAATTTGACACCAGTTTTCTCCGGGGGAGATCAAGTTTTGGAACATAAGACAACTTACATTTTGAATATTTATCCGGTTAACAATGGAAAAATGTACGCTCAGTACATTAATTACTTTGTGTACTTACCAGAAAATATTCTCAATGCCGATGAGGTAAAATTCAGGAGGAAAAATGAACATGGTATAGAATTTTATGGCGAGAATACATATCGGGATATTATGGATGTTAAAGTAAATGCCTTTGGCCCGCCAGAAACAAAATATGGCCCGTCAAGGTTTGATCCCATTTTACCTGAATTAAGAGGTCGTGCAACAAAAATAATGTTAACGACCAATCCTGACCGGAACGATCAGGTAATTACGTGGGAGGTTTACGCTGATAATGCTCCTTCAAAAAAAGGTACGATCAAACTTAGTGAGATCAGAATAACCGAGAAGGTAAATGAGTGACTGGATAGAATATAAACTGGGAGAAGTGATAAATCTCAAAAGAGGTTATGATCTTTCAAATGAAAGAAGAAATCCGGGTCCTTATCCTGTGATTAGCTCTTCAGGAGTGACAGATTTTCATTCTGAATATATGGTTCTTCCCCCAGGGGTCATCACAGGCCGTTATGGTACAATTGGGAAAGTTTTTTTTGAAACACAGCCGTACTGGCCTTTAAATACAGCACTTTATGTAACAGATTTTAAAGGTAATGATCCTAAGTTTATTTATTATTTTCTTCAGGTATTTGATTTTGAAAAGTTTAATGATAAAAGTACCGTCCCGGGAATAAATAGAAATCATTTGCATTTGGAACCGGTAAGTATTCCATCTTCAGTTCATGAACAACAATCCATCGCCTCCATACTCTCCAGCCTGGATGACAAAATAGACCTGCTGCACCGCCAGAACAAAACCCTGGAAGCCATGGCCGAAACGCTTTTCAGAAAGTGGTTTGTGGAGGAGGCGAAG
Organism: uncultured Roseivirgaceae bacterium; assembly: GCA_964534735.1. Lineage (GTDB taxonomy): Bacteria > Bacteroidota > Bacteroidia > Cytophagales > Cyclobacteriaceae > UBA2336. Next base: position 3,342 of record CAZHQP010000113.1, on the reverse strand, counting down.
GAGGAGTGGGAGGAGAAAAAATTAGGTGATGTAACTGATATTGGAATAGGCAGAACCCCTCCAAGAAAGGAAAGCCAATGGTTCACGTTAAACTCTTCTGACATTAAATGGATTTCAATCAAGGACATGGGGAAGGATGGTGCATTCATCTTCAATACCTCAGAATACCTTACTCAAGCAGCAGTTGAACAATTCAATATTCCAATTATACCGAAGGATACTGTAGTTCTTAGTTTTAAAATGACAGTTGGAAGAGTCGCGATTACTGATGAACAAATGCTATCAAATGAAGCTATCGCTCATTTCAAGTTTCGGGACGATACTCCCTTTACGAAGGAATATTTATATCTATTTCTTAAATCTTATCAGTATGAAACATTAGGCAGTACTTCCTCTATAGTTACTTCAATAAACTCGGCAATGATTAAGGATATGATTATTCAAATTCCTGAAGATAAAACGATGAACCGGTTTCAAGAAATAACTGAAACTCATTTTGATAGAATAAAATCCAATCAGTTGCAAATTCGTAGCCTTGCCGCACTTCGTGATACTTTATTACCGAAGTTGATGAGTGGGGAGGTGAAAACGGTGTAAGCTATGGCAAAACTCACCCCAATTGAAATGGAGAAGTTTGAAACATTGCTGGCAATGGGTGGAGGCTATGTTCTCGATTTTTCAAATCAGAGTTTTGAGCGGTTTGTCAAAAGCACTGTAAACAAAAATATCGCTTCCGGCAATTATGATGTGTATGGGAATTCCAAGGCAAAACGATTAAGAGCTTTTTGGGAAAATGAACCCGACAAAATTGTGGGTCAGCTCCTGGAGAATCTTGTTTACTACTACGATAACAAAGTTAATCTAGGTAAGTCGGAAATTAAGGTTGTTAAGGAATCTTTGGTAAAAGAGTGTTTGGTTGTCGCTTTTCGATTGCAAGGCAAAGATTCAACCAAGCCAGCGGCAGCAAGCGAAGAAGACTTCTTAAAAAAAGAAGTAGATGAGGTAGATATTGCATTGTTAAAATTACCCAGTGCTGCAGTCACAATCATCCAGCAACGTATTGTTGAAATAAAGAAGAATTTAAAGAATGGATGTTCAATGTCGGTTCTATTCCTGGCAGGAAGTATTCTGGAAGGAGTGCTCTTAAATATTGCTACACTTAATCCCAAGGATTTCAATCAGGCTAAATCAAGCCCTAAGGATAGTTCAGGCAAGGTTAAGCCATTCCCGGAATGGTCGTTAAACTCATTGATTGATGTTTGCTATGAAACAGGATTTATTGGTTTGGATGTTAAAAAATATGGACATGCCCTAAGAGATTTTAGAAATTTTATCCATCCGTTTGAACAAATGAGTGCTGGTTTTTCACCTGACAGCCATACAGCGGAGATAAGCTGGAAAGTTCTGAAGGCTGCTTTATATGACATTAATGTCAAATTAAAGGCTTAACGATGCTTCTTCTTTACTTAACTGGAATTCGGAAGCCAACTGTAACTAACTGATAATCAGATTAATTTTGCTTAATTAGAATTCGGAAATGCAGAAAAACTGGACAAACCGCGCTTTAGCTCTTCTGGATCACAGCCTCAATCCATTGCTGCAGGAATTAAATGAATTGGATTGGAAGGAATCTCTTTCTCCAAACAACGAAAAACTCACAAAACACTTATCAGCCTTTGCCAACCAGCCAGGCGGTGGCTACATGGTTTTTGGGGTTGAAGATGGTACTGGAAAACTGGTAGGCATTACAGCAGAACAAGCTTCTGCTATTGTCCAAAAGCTTAGCTCATTAGGAAGAGACGCCCTTTCCCCGGTTATTAAAATAGATCACAGTATTGAGCTTTATCAGGAAGTGCCGTTATTGTTTGTAGCAATAAGCGAAAGTGCCACAAAACCAGTTTATTTAAAAAGTGGTACAATGGAGGATACTTATATTCGCAGTGGAGGTACTACGCGTAAGGCTGCCCGACATGAAGTAGGAGGATTAATGCTCAATAGTAAGACGCCTCAGTTTGAAGACTTGCACGCATCTCAACTTAAGTCTGAATTTGAAGTCTTTAACAGCCTTGACTACAAGGCTATTTTCAAGTTACTAAAGAAACCGATACCCCAGAAAGGTGATGAAATTATCCAATGGATGCTGAATGAAAGGATGATCGAACGTATCGATGGGGCCGGGTTTTATATTACAAACTTTGGTGCATTAGCCGCTGCTGATAATATGAATGAATTTAGCCAGTTATCCAGAAAAACCATAAGACTAATTCAGTATGAGGGTGTAAATAAAACACGAACCAAGCAGGAGAAAGACGGCAGTAAAGGATATGCAATCGGGTTTAGCGGACTAATAGGCTTCATTAGGGCTATGCTACCCAATAGTGAGATAATTAAGGATGCTCTACGAACAGAAACATCTATTTACCCTGAGATTGCTTTGCGTGAAATTATAGCCAACGCACTTATCCATCAAGACTTTTCCGTCCGTGGCTCCGGACCTATGATTGAAATTTTTGATGACCGCATTGAAGTTTCAAATCCGGGTAAGCTTTTACCTTCAAAACAACTTGACAGACTGATTGGTGCTACTCCCGAATCAAGGAATGAAATATTAGCTGCTGCATTCAGACGCTATAATATCTGCGAAGAACGAGGCTCTGGATTTCAAAAAGCAGTTACAGCTATTGAACTTTATGGATTACCTCCACTACGTTTCGTTGAAACAGAGAACTCATTTCGGGTTATTATGTATAGTCCACGGAAGTTTGCAGATATGACCCCTGAGGAACGAATTGAAGCCGCTTACCAGCATAGTATTATCAAATATTTTTCCAGTGGCGGTATGACCAACGCCAGTCTCCGTGAGCGATTTAGGATGAATGAGAAGCAAAGACCTCAAATTTCAATTGTAATTAAGGAAGCACTACTGAGCGGGAAAATAAAGCCTAAAGATCCAAATAATGAATCTACCAAGTTTGCAGAGTATATACCGTATTGGGGATAAACTTGCTTAACTCGGAAAAGGAATAGCCATATAAATTGTTGTCTGTCATACAGTTGTTGTAATATGAATCCCCTGATTTAATGAGCCTGATCGAAAACGATATTGAAAAACTTGCCATTGATCTGCTTCAAAAGCTGGGCTATCAATACGTGTATGCTCCGGATATCGCCTTCGATAGCGAAACTCCCGAGCGGAGCAGCTACGAAGAGGTACTACTTATCAACAGGCTGCAGAATGCCGTCCGCAAAATAAACCCTTCGATTCCGGCACACGCACAGGAGCAGGCATTAAAAGAAGTGCAGCGCATCCAGTCGCCCGAGCTGCTGGTAAACAACGAAGCC
>CAZHQP010000112.1:518-8695 GCA_964534735.1 uncultured Roseivirgaceae bacterium | reverse complement strand
AAACGTACAGCCCTTTTGCAGGTAAGACTCTTCCTTCCGGAACGGTATCGATTACCGGAGTAGCGAGTGTGTTTACATCCGGGCAGCTTATTCCGCAGGTGGCATCTGATATTCCTTAAGTAAAAAATGTACAATAAATAAATTCTAAAAATTGAGCATGAGAACAGTTTCTTTAAAAACATTCCTTCAGCGAGGTACTGCAGCAGTGTTTACATTGGTGTTGTTGATATTGGCCGCTTGCGGTGAAGATGAGCCGAAGGTTGATCCGGTTAAAGTTCAGTTTAATGCAGGTAATCCGGCTACGATTACAGAAGATGGCGGTGCAAAAGTGATTACACTTTCGCTGAGCAGCGCAGCAAAAAAGAACGGAACAATTACATTGAGCGCAGCTCCTGCTAATGCAAATACATTCGCGACATTCCCGGCTACGATTACCGTTACCAAAGGCAGCACATCTGCTCAATTTACCGTTACGCCTATTAATAATGCAATAATCGATGCAGCGGCAAAGATTATAACGTTTACACTTGAAGATCCTACCTCCGGATTTGAATTGGGAACGACAACAACGCATATCTTAACGATTACGGATGACGAAGGTCCGACTACTGCGAATTTCAATGTTACTACCGGAACCGTTTCAGAAAATTCTGCAACCGGTATTGATGTTGTTATTGGACTTTCAACTGCAGCGGAAGTTGCAGGCTCGATTGAGGTTACCATGACACCTGCGGAAGCTGCAGTAACCACTACACCGGCTGCAACAGCAGGAAAAATTACGGTGCCGGTAACGGTAGGGCAAACTTCGGTTTCGTTCAAAGTTGTTCCTGTGAACAATGAAGACGATGGCGAAGATTTAGAGATTGCTTTTGAAATTACCGGTTCAACAGGTGGTGTTAACGTAGGTACAAATGTTGATTATACGTTAACCGTTACTGATGATGATGACATCGTTCCGACAGACATTTCAGTTGTCCGGGCCTTATATACAGCTTCTGATGTAACGATCAATACTGAGACTTATATCGAAGGTGTGGTTATCTCCAACGGAAATAACGTTACCAACAGAAATGTTTTCGTACAGGATGAGACAGGCGTTATTGTTGTACGGTTTACAGCCGCCCATTCATTCGTGCAGGGCGATAAGCTGTTGATAGATTTGAATGGTGCGCTGCTCACGCGTGACGCGGGTGCTCCGAACACCGGTCCATTGCAACTGGGCGGAACTCCGGGAATTGCATTAACGAAAGCAACCAAAACCGGAACCGGAACGGTGCCTGCTGCTGAAACAGTTACAATTGCTCAATTAAATGCCGGAACATTTGAAGGAAAGCTGGTTAAACTTGAAAATGTATTCTTCCCGGATGCAGATGGCACAATTAAATTGAACGGCAGCAGAACATTGTCAAATGGAACAGCAACAACGGTGGTGCGTTCAGAAAGCTATTCACCGTGGCAGAACAATGCCATCCCGTTGGGCTCAGGTACGATTGAAGGTATTGCTTCGATCTTTAATGGCGCTGCACAGATCCTTCCGCTTGAAACTGCTGATATTTTCGCTAATAACCCGGTAGGTACAATCGGTACAACCGGTACACTTGCAGACTTCGGTACAGTGAATAATGGTGCTGCATCAACTGAACAATCGTATACCGTTCAGGGAACTACATTAACGAACGACATTGTGGTTACGGCATCTGCAGGATACCAGGTTTCATTGACATCCGGTGGCACATTTGGTTCTACCGTAACAATCCCGGCTGCAAACGCTAACTCAGCAACAACCGTGTTTGTGAAGTTCATGCCAGCAACAGGCGTAAATCAGGCAGTTGCGGGGACGCTCACGCACAAATCACAAGGCGCCGCTTCGGTAGTTGTGAATGTGACCGGAACGGAAGCGGGTAATGTTACATCATCTCTTCTATTGAGTGAGACATTTGATTATGCTGCTGCTCAGGGAACTGATATGATTGTTGCTGCCGGAGGCCCGTGGGTAGTTTCTGCTGCGAACGCAACAAAGGTTACGTTCTCAACAACACCACTCATTATGACAGATTATCCAGGCTCTAACGTTGGAGGTGCTGCTGCGATTGCTGGTAATGGGGAGGATATCAAGCGTTTATTCACAGAAAAAACATCCGGAGTTATCTATTCATCTGCTATTGTTAATGTTGCTTCGGCTACAAGTACTGGAGATTATTTTTATCACTTTGTAGGATCAGGTGGAACGCCTCTCTTCTCAGCGCGTGTATTTGCGAAGGATAACGGCTCAGGTGGTTTGCAGTTAGGCATTCAGAAAACTTCAGGAACAGGGGCAGGAACGGTGTACTCAACAACAACCTACGCTTACAATACCAACTATGTTCTGGTTATCAAGTTTGATTTTACAACACAGGTATCTTCACTTTACGTAATGAATGCGGTGGCTCTAACAGAGCCTGCTACAGCAGATGCGGTTGAATCAGGCAGCACAACGGTTATTCCTAATATAACTGCAATTGGAATTAGACAATCAGCGAGTACACCAACGGCAAAAATTGATGCGATTCGTGTAGCGACTGTCTGGGCAGACCTTTTTAATTAGTGTTAATTGTTTCTTTGATAATAAAAACCCCGGTTCTGCCGGGGTTTTTGTTTATGGCCATATGATAAGTTCTCTTTGTCAGTTTGAGCTTGTCGAAGACTATTAACCGCCTTAACTCTTTATTCATTCACCTTTCGGCAGGCTCAAGGCGACAACAGTCTATAATTCTTAATGTAAAATTATTTCGAGCTCGTAAAACAATACGAGATCAGGTTGGCACCCATCTCCAGCGCTGCCCGGTGCTTGGCTTCCGGAGTGCTGTGCACACGAATATCTTCCCAGCCATTGCCAAGATCGCATTCATACGAATAAAAAAGTACCAGCCTGCCTTCATACAATAGTCCAAAGCCCTGTGCAGGCTTGCCATCATGCTCGTGAATTTTTGGTAGCCCTTTCGGGAAATTAAACTTCTGATGATACACAGGATGATCGTACGGGATTTCAATCAGCTCAAGCTCCGGGAAAACTTTTTTCAATTCAATACGGATATATTTATCAAGCCCGTAGTTATCATCGATGTGAAGGAAGCCGCCACCGATCAGGTAATTTCTTAGGTTAGCTGCATCGCTCTCTCCAAACACAACGTTGCCATGGCCTGTCATGTACACATACGGGTAGAGGTAAAGCTCTTTACTGCCGACTTCAACTACATCTTCTTCCGCAGCAAGCGTGGTGTTAAGCTCGTCATTACAGAATTTGATCAGGTTTGGAAGCGCAGTTTTATTGGCATACCAATCGCCACCACCACCGTATTTTAGTTTCGCTATTTTTACAGAACTTTGTGCCAGCAACGCACCCTGAAGAAGACAAAATATTAAGAGAAAGAGATAGCGGTTTTGCATAGAAAATTGTCAGGCGATTTAAACCTTATAATAATTAACGTGTCTAACCGTCAAAACAAGCAAAAAATTGCTTAGAAACTTAAAAACATGATGAAAACCCAACCTTTTTTGATCCGAGCGGCAACTGTGCTGACCCTGATATCGCTGGGTTTTATAACATCGTGCTCAGAGGATGAGCCTGAATTTGGCGCGGAGGCCTCTTATGCTGCTGAAGAAACCAGCATTGACGCTTATTATGCAGATACCGATGACATGGCGGGTGTTGCCGTATCGGAAAGCGATGAAACAGAAGGTGGCAGGACTCCTTCCGGTGCGCGAACCCTTGAAATTAACGATGACCGGTTCTGTGGTGTCTCTGTTATTCTGGACCTTGATTTGTCATCTCCGCTTAATCCGGTTGGAGATATCGCTATCGATTTTGGAAATGCGTGTGAAGATTCAAATGGCAATGTAAGAAGAGGAAAAATTAAAGTTCATTTCAGAGGCCGAAAGTTTCGTCCCGGCTCAGTTATCTCGATCTCATTTGAAAATTATGAGATCAATGGCGTGAAGCTTAACGGGGTTCGCACGCTTACCAATTTATTGTCCAGCACGGTTGAGTCTCCGAAATTTCAAATTGAGCTTGTCAATGGCTCAGCATCATGGGATGGAAAAACCGCCACCCGCGAACATTGTTTTGTAACAACCTGGGACCGGGGAATAATTCTGGCACCCGGTGATGATCAGCTTAAGATCAGCCAATGCGCGAACGCGACTGTCGCTGCAGAAGGAACTAACCGGAAAGGAGTACAGTATAAAGTATTCATTGAAGAAGAGCTCGTATATAAAAGAGGCTGCCCGATGGCTGTTTCAGGCATCAAGAAATTTGTTGAAGTAAACAGTGGAAAAGAAATCTTAATCAACTATGGCAGTGGCACTTGCGACCGAAACATTACCATAACTGTTAATGGTAATATCCATCAGATACATTCGAAAAAGTAGGTAAAAAATAAAAATTCAGACAGAAAGCCCGGCACTAAACCCGGGCTTTTTTGTTTTCTTTGTATTATAATTTCCGGTACATGAAGCAATACCTCGACCTGATGAAAGATATCCTGGAAACAGGGGCCTCGAAAACTGACCGTACCGGCACGGGTACACTATCGGTTTTCGGTCGCCAGCTTCGGTTCGATCTTTCAGAAGGATTTCCATTGCTAACCACCAAAAAACTTCATACGCGCTCGATCTTTATTGAGTTGTTGTGGTTTTTAAAAGGCGATACCAATATTAAGTACCTGAAAGATAACGGGGTTACAATTTGGGATGAATGGGCTGATGAGAATGGCGACCTGGGTCCGGTTTATGGGCATCAATGGAGAAGCTGGCCAACACCAGGCGGCCAATCAATCGATCAGATCACAAACGTGATCAATCAGATCAGGCAAAAGCCTGATTCAAGAAGACACATAGTCTCTGCATGGAACCCTGCTGAAGTTGATAAGATGGCCTTGCCGCCCTGTCATGCGATGTTCCAGTTTTACGTAGCCGATGGAAAATTATCCTGTCAGCTGTATCAGCGAAGTGCAGATTATTTTCTAGGTGTTCCATTTAACATTGCATCGTACGCACTGCTCACCCATATGTTCGCACAGCAGTGCGATCTGCAGCCGGGAGATTTTGTCTGGACGGGAGGGGATGTTCATTTATACTCCAATCATATCGATCAGGCCAGGCTTCAGCTTACGCGTGAGCCTTTTGCATTGCCACAATTAAACATTCGAAGAAAGCCGGCTTCAATTTTCGAATACGAGTACGAGGATTTCGAAATTGTTAATTATCAAACCCATCCGGGTATCAAGGCGCCTATTGCAGTATGAGAATCTTTTTCAGGATAGCGGGTTTCATTATGCTTGCCGGTTGCGCAGCAGAAACACTCGATTCTGAAAAAATCCACGTTGTTACCATTCATCGCACCGATGGAATGGTATATTCCGAAGTTTCATACAAAGGGGAGAAGCCGCACGGGCCATCACGGCTCTATCATCCCGATGGAAAGCTCTTCCTGGAGATCATGTACAAAGATGGTGTTAAGCATGGCATTTCGAAACAGTACTACCAGCGAACCGGTACACTTTACCTGGAAGCGGAATATGTTGACGGAGTCATGCAGGGTGCTGCTAAAAAGTATCACAAGGATGGAAAGCTTAAAGCGGAGATGTCTTTCCAGGACGACTTTGAATGTTTAGGGTTAAAAGAGTACATCCTGAATGGTGAGCCACGACCGCATTATCCGGAAATTATTGTTACGCCTGAAAACAAGCTGCTGATTGATAATCAATATGTGCTCCATGTTTCACTTTCTGAGCGTGTTCAGTCAGCGGAGTTTTTTATGGGTGAGCTTAAAAATGGTTGCCTGCATGATGCATTGCAAAGTGTAACTCCGGTGGGAAAGGATAAAGGGGAGATTATTATCAATGTTGTTCCCGGAGAATCCCTAAAAGCCACGATCAATATCATTGCCCGAATCCAGACCATTGCAGGCAATGTGTTAGTTACCCAGCTCTCGCATCGGGTTGAAATTAACTTTTTATATTAGCTGCTAGCCAGTCTGTCAATTGTAATCCTGTTTGTTGCGTTCGCATGTGTCAGCACCGAAAAGGAAACGAAACCCGCAGTAAAAAATGGAATCATTAAAGTTTACCGGGATGATAAGCAGCGGCTGCATAAAGAGCTGGCGTATAAAGATGATAAGCTTAACGGGTTGTCAAAGGTCTATCACCCGAACGGAAAGATCTATCTGGAAACAGAATGGGCTAACGATAAACGCCATGGCCTGACGAAGCAGTATTTTCAAAGCGGGATTTTATATTCTGAAACGTATTACGACAGTGGTAAGATCACCGGCATTCTGAAAAAATACCACAAAGACGGCAAGCTGAAAGCAGAAGTGCCATATAATAAAGGAATGGAGTGTGCCGGACTGAAAGAGTATATCCTGGACGGAACACCGCGGCCACATTATCCGGAGATTGTTATTACACCCGAAAATAAAATTCTTTCTGAAGGATATTACTACCTGCATTTGTCTGTTTCTGAACGCATCCACAAGGTCACTTTTTATAAGGGTTACCTGAAAGAAAACTGTCTTCACAGCAATCTCGAGAAAGTATCTCCAGCTGCAAAGAATAAAGCGAAGTGGTCGTATGCCCTTAGTCAGGGTCAGTTTGTGATGGAGACAGTTAACTTCATTGCGAAAATTGAAACCGTTGCCGGCAATACGCTGGTTGTACAGAAGTCCTTTAATGTTGCTATACAGCGTGATTTTTGAGCACTAGTCCAGCATTTCTTTACGGGCTCTGAGTTCATAGCTGTCCGGATCGTAGGATAATCCCTTATCAACAAACATTTTCGCTTTCGTGCGATTATTGCGTTTAAAATAATAGACGCATGCGGCTGAATACGCTCTTCCGATTTCATACGAAACAGGATCGGTCGCTGCATCCGGATTTTTAGTCACCAATTCCTCAAACATCAGCCGGTATTTTTCACCGTCCTGAATATTTCCTTTTTCATACGCAGTTCCGAAAAGCTCGAGCATAACACTTCCCTGCAGTTCGAAAAAGTTATTATCCTGCTTTAAGGCCGGGTACTTATCAGCATATTGCTGAAGCTGTGTAACGAAGGCTTGTTTGTTCTTCGAGTTTTTACGGATCAATGTAAGGTTGCCAATGAACAGGTTCGTCATGTCAACACTGTTGGGCTTGGCTACAAGTGCTTTCTCAAAATATGGTACAGCGTCATTGTACCGGCTTTGATTATAGAGAATCCGGCCATTTTCATAATTATAGATGTAGGTTATCTGGCTGCGGACATCTTCATTGGTAATGCTGCTCATTAGTAAGTTATAGATCTTCTCGTATTTCGTCCGATCTCCGTTCTGCATGAAGACAAACTGCGTGATGCGATAAAACTCGCTGATGATGGCATCGGGCGTTATGCCTTCGCGTGTAAACCTGCAAAGCCTTACGAGATAATCCGCTTTCTTATCATTATCATAGGTGAGGGCATTAAAGATTTCTCCGGTAAGGGAGAATATCAGGAACCTGGCTTTTTCGCTGGGATAGAGAAAGTAGTATTTCTCAAATTGCTCGAGGGCTTTCTCCTTTTCACCTTTATCGACATATGCCAGGGCTGAGTTATAGTATTGAATCCCGGCTAACTGCCCGATGTTAACAACTTCATTATTGAAGAAGTGCTTGTCGAACAAATCGTCTATCGATTGTGTCTGATATTCCGATGAACTGATGAGCTTGTACTCTGTAAGCTTCTTCACAAATTGCTGTTTGAATGCCTGATCAAAAATCCGGTAGCCTCCAACGGGTGTTGTCGTTTCAATTTGTACCCGGTCTTCATTTGGGTACGCTACCAGGTATACATGCGTAGGCCGTTCCTGGATAGCATAAGGAATTCCAAACCGTTCGAACACCAGGCTGTAAAGGGCAGTGGCAGAAACGCAGTTGTAAACTCCGTTTCTAAACACCTGACTGAAAACATTGATCTCTTCGTATTTGGTCAGGAAGCTGCTGTGAACTTTTTCATAAAGAAACCGCGCACGTTTATCGTTCTTCTTTTTGGTCGCATATTCTGCATCAAGCCCATCGAGTGTTTTGGTGAATCCTGTCTTCCAGTTCGCATACATTTCGGGAGTTACCGATTGATCTACTGCGAGAAACAGGGCAAAATAGTCTGGTTTTTTGGCGATGTAATTCGCA
>CAZHQP010000112.1:0-508 GCA_964534735.1 uncultured Roseivirgaceae bacterium | reverse complement strand
AGCCGTTCAAAAGAAGAATTATACTGAAGATCAGCGGTATCAATTTTAAATTCCTGTGCTGCCAGTAAATTGCTTACCGCCAGTAGAATACCAGCTAAAATGCCACGCGCCATAGACCAATTTTTTCCTTAAAATTAAAGATATTGCGCTCCTTTTCAGCGATAACACACACACACGTGTGTAACAAACTGACTGTTTTAGCGACAAATGTTTAACCAGCACCCAAAATGGCCGAAAAAAGCAGTGTTTTTGATATGATTGGACCCGTAATGATCGGGCCCTCCAGTTCACATACTGCGGGTGTGGTTCGGATTGCCCGGGCGGCTGTAAAGCTGCTTGGCGGAATCCCCGAATCAGCAGAGATCATATTCTATAATTCTTTTGCCCGCACGTATGAAGGCCACGGAAGTGACCGCGCGATCATAGCCGGCCTGCTGGATTTTGCGACAGACGATAAGCGCATCAAGGACTCACTTGATCTGGCTAACGAAAACAACCTCACGTACAC
>CAZHQP010000111.1:0-8716 GCA_964534735.1 uncultured Roseivirgaceae bacterium | reverse complement strand
AGGCGGAGCAACAACACTTCAGCAGTTCATCAATGCCGGCTTGTGGGATGAAGCGCGTGTGTTTACTTCTGACCAGGAATTTGGCTCCGGAATTTCGGCACCCCAGTTTAACGGGAACTTAATCGCGCACGAATCCGTATTAAATGATACGTTAACTTTTTACTCCGCCCCGCATGAAAACCATTAACATCGCAGAGAAGCTGGGTTTATTCTCGGATCACTGGAATCCCCGGATTATTGGTGAGCTCAACGGCCAGCAGGTAAAAGCCGTCAAGCTTAATGGCGAATTTCATTTTCATCACCACGATCATGAAGATGAAATGTTCCTGGTGATAAAAGGAATTCTGAAAATGGAGTTTCGCGATAAAACCGAAATTATCAAGCCCGGTGAATTTATCATCGTGCCAAAAGGCGTAGAACACAAGCCTGTAGCTGAACAGGAAGTTGAGTTGTTATTATTTGAGCCCGCATCAACATTAAATACGGGTAATGTGGAAAACGAACGTACCCGAAAAGATCTGCAACGCATATAATTTAAAATTCTATCAACATGGCCGAAGAGCTTATTATCTCAACCTCAACCAATAAACAGGAACGATACAATGCGTTGCTTCCGCAAATTGAATCACTCATTGCCGGTGAGCCTGATGTTGTGGCCAATCTTTCCAACATCGCAGCAGCACTTAAGCAATCCATGAATTTTTTCTGGGTGGGGTTTTACATCGTCAAGAATAATGAGCTTGTGCTCGGACCTTTCCAGGGACCAATTGCCTGCACCCGTATTGGTTTTGGTAAAGGCGTATGTGGTGCTTCATGGAAAGAGAAAAAAGTTATGCTCGTCCCGGATGTTGAACAATTCCCTGGGCATATCGCCTGCAGCTCGGCCTCTAAATCTGAAATTGTTTTACCGGCTTTTAAAAATGGCGAGGTAGCACTTGTATTGGATGTAGACAGTAATAAGCTGAACGATTTCGATGAAATTGACGAGCTGGCGCTGGGCAAGCTTATGCGTACCATTGAGCAATTTATCTGATTTTTGAGGGCGAAAAATTCCTATCTTGGTCAGTGTCAACCCCACTGCCATGAAAAAACTTATCGCACTTGCTTTTTTATCATTCCTGATTCCTGTCTATGCTCACTCACAGATAGGCGCTAAAGCCCAGCAAAATAAAATTCAGGGAGTTTGGGTTGCGAATATTTCCGGTGTTGAAATGACGCTGGAATTGAATGCGGATGGTACCGGTACATTTGATGGCGATAAGATCAGATACACAGCCCAGACCGGCAAGCTCTCCATGACAATTATCTCGCAAGCTGAAACTCAAAATTATGCATACGTCCTACAGGGAAGTTCATTAACGGTTTCCGGTGGAGATATCGAAGGTAAGGTTGTGTTTACGAGAGGTGGAACTGCGCCAGAAGCAACACCCGTTGCTACCAAGCCTGCTGCTGCTACAAACACTATTGTCGGCATCTGGGCAGGTAACAACGAGACCATCGAGTTTACGAAATCAGGCCAGTGTGTTTATCAGGGCCAGGTGTTTCCGTATCAAATCACTAACAATACTGTAACGATTCAAACTGCACAGAGTAATTTATCTATGCCATATTCGGTAAACGGAAACCAGCTTTCACTTACCATCAACGGTCAACCATTTTATTACGCGAAGAACGGAGCAACACCTGACCCGAACGCAACTGCAAATGCAAACCGGAATACCAACTCACAACTTCAGGTAAATGGCAATCGTAACGTTGCACAGGAGCTTGTCGGGAAGTGGTGCTATGTAAACGTTAACAATTACAACTCAGGCGCCAGCAGCTCCGAACAATGCATTACACTAAAGGCCGATGGAACATATGAATATTACAGCGAATCTTCCCGCAGTGTAAACACAAGCGGATACTCAGGCGGGACAAATTCTCAGAACAGTGATAGAGGAACGTGGTCGTACGATGGTTCACGGATTTATTACAGCTCTTCCATGGGCGCTGGCTCAGGATCATACCTGCTCGAAAAAAGAAATCATCCAAAGAACAACGATCCGATGATTGTGCTGGACGGACAAACTTATGTAACGCAATATCAAAAAGCCCCGTGGCGATAATCTGACATCTTATGAAAACAACTTTATCCCGCAGAAACTGGTTTAAATCATCGCTTGCGCTGGGCGCAGGATTGGCGTTTACTCCTGCTATGATAGACAGTTTAATGGCTGCCTCTGTGAGCGATGCTGAACGCAGACACAATCTTTTATCATTTGCCCCGGAAACACTAGTGCGATTGGGATCGAACGAAAATCCATATGGTCCATCTCCTAAAGCACGTGAAGCAGTCAAGAATATTTTAAGTGAAGGCAATCGTTACACCCATAGCTCCGCGGCTCAATTCAAGGAAATTCTCGCGAAGAAAGAAGGCGTAAGTCCGGATCATATTTTAATGGGTGCAGGTTCATCTGAATTACTGTGTCTGGCAGGAATGTCTGTTGGGCTTGAGGGAGGGGCTGTGCTGTCTGCCTTCCCTACTTTCAGGTTATTGATGGATTACGCGGTCAAGTTTAATGCGCGCTGGGATACCGTTAACCTCGATGAGTATTTAGTTCATAATCTCGAAGGCCTTACTTCCGCTGTTAAGTCCGATACAAAAATTCTTTTCCTGGTTAATCCGAACAATCCGACCGGTACGGTGGTTGAGAAAAGTAAATACAAGAGCTTCTGCGAAGAAATGTCAAAGAAGACAGTGGTGTATTCCGATGAAGCTTATTTAGAATTCCTTGAGCCCTCCCAGCAGCAGTCAATGGTTGATCTGATTAAACAAGGCAATCAAAATGTAATTGTGTCGCGCACGTTCTCGAAAATTTACGGTCTGGCCGGATTACGCGTGGGCTATATCATTGCACATCCTGACCTGATCAGAAAAATGAGTGCGAAGCAGATCTGGGGTTCTTATAATCAGGCTGGTATTGCTGCTGCAACAGCAAGTCTGGGTGATGAAGAATTTATGGCAATGACAAGAAAGAAAAACGCAGAAGCGCGTGAACATTTGTTTAAATATCTGGATTCCAAAAAATGGCAATACGGAAAATCTCACGCAAACGTGGTTTTTTTTCCTGCCCCGAAGGACGGTAAAACCATTCTGGATGAAACCAAAGCAAAAGGCTTTGAGATCCGGGTGTGGGATTATTTAGGTAAAGAATGGTGCCGCGTAAGCATTGGTACGCTCGATGAAATGAAAGCGTTCACCAAAATGTTTGATACGGTAGTTTCTTAAGCAGCAGTAGCAACCTGCTGGATCTTCATCGCGGTAGCAGGTTTCTTGCCAAGTTCTTTTAACAGCTTGCCATGACCCACCAGTGCATCGATGAATGTTTTTTCCGATTTGTACGGAATTCCAAATTCAATTGCTGTTGCCTCAACAATCGGGGCAATATTGCGGTAATGCACGTGACAAACATTCGGGAAGAGGTGATGCTCAACCTGAAAATTCAATCCACCTACGTACCACGAAAATAACCGGCTCTTGTTGGCAAAGTTGGTAGTGGTGTGAAGCTGGTGAATAGCCCAGTTGTTCTCGAGGTTTCCGTTTGCATCCGGCTCGAAATATTCCGTGCCTTCAATTACGTGCGCAGGCTGAAAAATAACTGCTAAAATAAAGCCTGCAACATAATGCATCACACAAAAGCCAAGGAGAACGTTCCAGAAAGAAAGATCAAGAATTACGATTGGCAACGTAAAGATGTAGCCCAGGTAGAGAAGCTTAGTCACCACCAGAATAACACTTTCAGTAACAACACTGGCATTCTGTTTTTTAATCAATCCGTCTTTATGGTAGCTGATCATCCGGATGATGTCTTTTGCCAGCACCCAAACCAATGTCATTAATCCGTAGATAAACCATGCGTACACATGTTGAAACTTGTGCATCGGCTTCCAGTCAGAGTACGGTGACATACGCAGCACGCCTCTCGGACTAATATCTTCATCCGCATCGTAAACATTTGTATAGGTATGATGCAGAACGTTATGCTGGATCTTCCAGTTGAAGGCATTGCCGCCAACGATGTTCAATGAATAGCCAATCAGGTTATTAACCCAGGGCTTGTGCGAATATGCGCCATGATTTGCATCGTGCATGATCGACAACCCGATCCCGGCAACACCTGCGCCCATCAACACGCACATTGCCAGCATCGGCCAAGTTCCTGTTACTACCCCGGAAAGCATCAGAACAAATGGAGTCAGGTATAATGCGAACATAAAAATCGTTTTCACGATCATTTCCATGTTGGCATGACGGCTCAATTCACGGGTTTTGAAATATTCATTTACCCGCTTGTTCAGCGTTATGAAAAAATCCTGACGGTCTTTAGAAAACCTGAGTGATTTTGCTCTGTTCATTCCTGAGGAAAAGTTTTACAAAAATACCCTTACCTGCGCTTTAAACGAGCGTTAGCGAGCATTTATTTGATAATGTGTGAATTAGGCCTAAAATAAGGCCTGAATATTGGCTAGCGAAGTTCAGCAATTACTGTTTTTCCGCCTTTTGTTACGTCATCAATTTTAGCCGTAACAACAGCGTCCAGCGGCAGAAAAATATCAACACGTGAGCCGAATTTGATAAACCCGAACTCCTGGCCTTGCTCAAGTTTCTGCCCCTCCTGAACATAACACTTGATTCTTCGTGCGAGCGCTCCGGCAATCTGGCGGAAAAGTACCTCGGTGCCGTTGCCCATTTTGGCAACAACGGTAGTGCGTTCATTTTCAGTGCTCGACTTGGGGTGCCACGCTACGAGATACTTGCCAGGATGATATTTATAGTAACTGATTGAGCCTTCAACCGGCATGCGGTTTACGTGCACATTAAAAGGCGACATGAAGATTGAGATCTGCTTACGTTTTCCTTTAAAATACTCAGGCTCTTCAACTTCTTCAATCACCACTACCTTACCGTCAGCCGGAGCGATGATATGCTTTGGATTTCTAACAACTGTAAAGATCGGGTTGCGGAAAAACTGAAGGATGATCAGGTAGAAGATGGCGTACACTCCGATAATCAGATTACGCACCACATCCGAGAAATAATAATCACTCGCCCAAATAATGCCGACAAAAACAATCAGCAATACAAATAATAATGTTCTTCCTTCTTTGTGTATTGTCATTACAATTTAAAATCTAAAGTCAAAAAATCTAAAATTGATTAATATCCTCCACGGTACTTGTACGTCTTGGCTACCTTATCAATCGCTACCATGTAAGCAGCAATTCGCAGCGATACTTTATATTCCTGTGCAGTTTTGTATACGTTGTTCAACGCATCTTTCATGATCCGGTCTGATCTGCGGTTAACGCGTTCAGCTTCCCACTTGTATCCCAGGCGGTTTTGCACCCACTCAAAATAAGAAACGGTAACACCCCCTGCGTTTGCCAGGATATCCGGAACAACAACAATTCCTTTGCTGTTCAATACGCCATCCGCTTTTGATGAAGTCGGGCCGTTAGCCCCTTCTACGATCAGTTTAGCTTTGATATTTGGTGCGTTGTTCGCAGTAATTACATCTTCTGTTGCAGCCGGTACTAACACATCCACCGGTAAGGTTAGCAGATCATCACCGTTAATTTTTTCAGCTCCGCCAAATCCCTGTAGTGAACCTTTATTTTCATCGCGGTATTTAATGGCTGATTCAAAATCAATTCCTTTTTCATTGTAGTACGCACCGGAGATATCGCTTACCGCCTGCACGATCAGACCACGCTCGGATAACAAACGCGCAGCCCATGAGCCCACGTTACCGAATCCCTGAACAGCACATGTAGCTTTGTATGGATTGATTTTCAATTTCTCCATCGCAGTGAGCGCAGAAACCATTACTCCGCGGCCTGTTGCTTCTGTTCTTCCAAGTGATCCTCCTAATACGATTGGCTTACCGGTAACAACTGCATTAACAGTCATACCCTGGGTCTTGGAGTACTCGTCCATCAGCCACGCCATTTCGCGCGGACCGGTTCCCATATCAGGAGCCGGTATATCACGGTCAGGACCGAATACATCAATCATTGCACTGGTATACGCACGGGTTAAGCGTTCTATTTCACCGGCAGACATTTCACGCGGGTTACACGTGATCCCGCCTTTTGCACCACCGTATGGAATATCTACAACGGCACACTTCCATGTCATCCAGGCAGCAAGTGCTTTTACTTCATCCAGATTAACATGCGGATCGTAGCGGATACCTCCTTTTGAAGGACCGAGGATAGTTGAGTGAACAACACGATAACCTTCAAAAACTTTAATGCTGCTGTCGTCCATGGTTACAGGCAGCGATACAATCACCTGCCGGGCAGGAGATTTTAAAACATTATAAACATCTTCTTCCAAGCCGAGAATCTGAGACGCCTCGCGAAAGCGGGTCATCATGGCTTCAAATGGATTTTCCTTGTCTAAAAGCGGAGCCGGTTCTATATAACCCATACGAAATGAATAATTTATGAAGTTCCGGTTTTAGCGCACCGGAAACGGTTGCAAAAATAAGCAAATCCGGGTTATTACGAATAATTCTCTTTGTTTGAGGCGATTCCGGATTACCGAAAGCTTAATCACAAAAAAAGGCACCTTTTGGGTGCCTTTTAGGAGTGTTCTAAATCATTACAATTCCGGCTGATACATGTTTTCAAACACTGTAGCATTTACATTTACCGTAACCGTCAGCGGAAAGCCTGAATCACTTTCGTTAGCTGTCAGTGTTTTCGTAAACTTAAACGACAGCTTACCGGTTTCTTCGTTGTACTGGTAATTTGTTACATCTTCCGTAGCGATGTTAATGTATTCGTTTATGTAAAAATACTGTTTATCAGAAGTTGTAACTGCAGATTCGATATACAAGCTGCTTTCTGTAAAGTCAGGCTCATCTAACGGATCGTTTCCTTCGTTTACGTATCCGTAAAACTGAACGAAGTTTTCTTCACCTTCACCAGATTCGTTAATTGCGCCCATAAAGCGCTCAACGTTAAAATAGCGATAGGTAAATCCTTCATTTTCATCGGTGTCAACCGATGAAGATCCGTAAGGACCTGTTGAAGAAGCAAATCTGAAATTCTTGGTTACTTCATACGCTTCTCCATCCGGGCGAAAGCCCTCCAGCGTTACTTTAATAAAGCCGTATTTGGTAGCATCGTTAAGCCCGATCGCATTACTGTCATCTTCACAGCTTGAAAAAGCAAATGAAACGAGAAGCAGGGCGGCAGCTGTTTTAATAAGTTTATTCATGTCTTTAACGTTGCGTATAGATTAAAAGCCTTGTCCGTCTATCCTTTCAAAAACCGTTACATTAGCGTTTACGGTAATAGTGAGCGGGTAACCTGAATTACTCTGATCAGCGGTAAGCTCCTTTTTGAATTTGTATGAAAGCTTACCGGTTTCTTCGTTGTACTGGTAATTTGTTACATCTTCATTATCTACCTCAATGTATTCATAGATATAGAAGTACTCCTTATCGTCTGTCGTTACCGGAGTATTGAGCCGGAAATTTGCATTTGTGAAAATTTCATCTCCCTCCTGTGTATAGATCTGGAGGTATGTGTAATTACCGTCACCCTCATTCGATTCATTAATAGCCCCCGCATACCGGACAACATCGAAATTACGATATATATCTCCATCCTGACCTGTATTAACCGTTGAAGAATACTCCGGACCTGTTGAAGAAGCGAATTTATAAGTCCGGGTAAGTGTATATTCCTCTCCGTCCGGGCGTGTTCCTTCCACAGTTACCTTAATAAAGCCATACTTCGCGGCATCGTTAAGACCAATGATATCACTATCATCATCACAGCTTGAAAACGTAAACGCAGCACACGCAAGCATGAGGCCTGCTGCTGATTTCATTAATTTGTTCATTTGTTTGATTGGTTAATTTGATTGGTTGTTACTCGTTGAAAATTGTTATAAGGTTATTCCAGGGTCAAGAATACGGAATATACGGATTCAGTAACCTTAGGTTGCCCTCGTTTACAATCCGTTTATCGAAAAAAAGAAGATGTTTAAACACATAACCTTTCTTTAGAATCATTATTGACACGTGAATTAAAAAAGCCGGTGTCAGCCGGCTTTGTGATAGCAGGATGAAAAGTAATTACATGTTTTTGACAACCTCTTGCCCGAATTCAGAGCACTTCAGCAGGGTTGCGCCTTCCATCATGCGATGGAAATCGTACGTTACACGCTTGGAAGAAATTGCTCCATTCAAACCTTTAATAATCAGGTCAGCAGCTTCCTGCCAGCCCATGTACTCAAGCATCATTACACCCGAAAGGATTACCGAGCCTGGATTTACTTTATCCTGACCGGCATACTTAGGCGCTGTACCGTGCGTTGCTTCAAAAATTGCAAATCCCGTTTTATAATTGATGTTTCCACCCGGAGCAATACCAATACCCCCAACGATGGCAGCAAGTGCATCAGAGATATAGTCACCGTTCAGGTTCAAGGTTGCTACTACCGAATATTCATCCGGGCGTAACAGGATCTGCTGCAGAAATGCATCTGCAATAGAATCCTTCACCACAATTTTATGGCCGTCTTTGTTTATGACCATCCATGGGCCGCCATCCAGCTCAACTGCGCCATATTCATTTTTCGCAACGGCATATCCCCAGTCGCGGAAGCCACCTTCGGTGAACTTCATGATGTTTCCTTTGTGAACGAGTGTTACGT
>CAZHQP010000110.1:0-8721 GCA_964534735.1 uncultured Roseivirgaceae bacterium | reverse complement strand
TGGAATTGACGTAGGATTGATGCACTTATTTATTTGGGGTATAAGTCATTTAATAGAAGATTTGTAAACGTTTGCATAAGTAGTAGTATCGCAAACTATTGCACAACCTATAAACCGCTCTTAAATGAAACATCTCTACTTACTCATCTTACTCCTGCTGCTGGCGACAGCTTCTTTTGCACAGACTGCGATAACCGGTAAAGTAACTGACGCAAAAGGCGAAGGCTTACCAGGCGTAAGTGTTGCTGTAAAAGGAACTTCCAATGGGGTTATCAGCGATGCTGATGGCGCGTATTCTATCTCTGCACCCGCAGATGCAACGCTCGTATTTAGTTTTATCGGGTATAAAACACTTGAAGCCGCAGTTGGCGGAAGAACCAGTATTGATATAAAGCTGGAAGAAGATGTTACGTCACTGGATGAAGTTGTTGTAATCGGGTATGGCGTCCAGAAAAAGAGTGTAGCCACCGCTGCCATTTCGAAAGTTGATGCAAGAAGTCTGAGTGGCTTCAGTTCACAGCGTGTTGAAAATTTATTAGGTGGCCAGGTATCGGGTGTCATGCTGAAGCCTACTTCCGGACAACCAGGCTCTGCACTTAACATTTTGATCAGAGGTATAGGAACAAACGGAAACAATAATCCGCTTATCATTATTGATGGCATGAACGCCAATGATGGAGCACTCTCTGCGCTTAACCCGAATGATATTGAGTCCGTGCAAATTCTGAAAGATGCTGCATCAGCCGCTATCTACGGTGCACGTGCCGCCAACGGTGTAGTGCTGGTAACAACTAAAAAGGCCAAAGCCGGAGAGGCATCAATTTCTTATGGCTATTTCTATGGCCGGCAAAATCCCTGGAGAATGCCCGAGGTTCTTAACGCTTCTCAATATGTTGAGTTAATTACTGAAAAATATACCAACAGCGGTCAGGCTTTGCCAGTAGGTTTTCCAACAGCCGACAATATCACAACCAATTCAGACTGGATGGGGAAACTGATCCAGCCTGCCACCACGCAAACTCATCAGTTTTCGCTTGCCAAGGGTACTGAATCCGGTCACATCAATGCATCTCTGTCTTATTATACACAGGATGGCATTATTGCTCCGAAAAAATCAAATGCGAAACGGGTTACAGGAAGAGTAAGTACTGAACAGAAGATCAACAATTTTCTTTCTTATGGAGAAAATCTTCTCTTTATCCATGCGACTAATGAAAGGATTGGAGAAAATAACGTGTTTGGTTCTCCCCTTAGCGAGGCGCTGGTCTATGATCCGCTAACTCCGTTCTATGACCCCAACGGGACATTTGGATTTGCGCAGTCACCGTTCGTGCAGAAAGAATATCTCAATCCGCTCAGTCAGATATTCATTACCAATAACTCTTCTATGCAAAACGAAATCATTGGTAATGCATATTTAAAAGCTACTCCAATTAAAGGGCTTACGCTGAGAAGTGATTTTGCTGTTGATTATGCCTACTATACAGGCAAGGGCTTTACCCCTTCTTACAAATTTTTTGATACCAATGGAAATCCGCTCAATCTTATCAACGAACTGAATGATATCTATGAGTACTCATCCAAAACGTTCATCTTTCAGTGGGAGAATTATGGAACCTATACAAAAACCATTGGCAAACACACTGGTGAGGTAACTGTTGGAACAACCCTGCGTGAAATTACATCAAGCTCATTTGGTGCCTCCTCATCCGGTATTCCGGAAGAAGTTCAGCTTGATCCGAACTTTCAATACATTGACAATACACCTGATTCGCTCAGAAGATCAAACAGCAGCGCACCTGAACGGATAGCGCTCGCCAGTGTTTTTGGTCGTTTGATCTATAACTACGATGAAAAATATTGATTCATCATGATCCTGTCCCGGGCAATATTTTGTCTCTTTTATTTTCTTTTTGCCATTTCGGCACTTTCACAGTCAAATCTGGCTGGGGTTCCTTCGGTTAGAAACTTCAGTACCCAGGACTATGGCGCAGGCATTCAGAACTGGGATATCGCACAGGATAAGCGGGGCCTTGTATACATCGCAAACAACTTTGGATTGCTTGAATATGACGGCAGTCGCTGGCAAATCTACCGGGTTAAGAACGGATCCAAGATGAGAAGCGTGGCCATTGATGATGCCGGAAAAATCTTCGTGGGATGCCAGGGTGATTTTGGATACTTTTTCCCGGATACTCAAGGTAATCTTCATTATACATCGCTGGCGGATAGCCTGCCTGCACAGTACAGAAACTTTGATGAAACCGCTCGAGCTTTCATTTTTTGTTAACCGTGAGCTCTATGTAGAAGAACGCGATCGCGGAATAACGCGCCTTAACAATGAAGACCTTGACGTGATGCAGGGTGGAGATTTCTTTAAAAATAAAGGAGTTTCTGCTATTCTTCCATATTACTCAAACCGGCTGATAATCAGTACCTTTCAACAAGGAGTATTCGAGTTTAACAATGGTGTGATAAAACCCTGGCGTCCTGAACTTCAGGCGTATTTCAAAGAAGCGATTGTCAATATCATGGTGCGCCTTAAGAACGGCAACTTTGCTGTGGGCACACAAAATCATGGACTTCTCATCATTAACGATGAAGGAAAAATCCTGGTACAACTTACCAGCGGGCGCGGACTTCAGAACAGAACTGTGCTCAGCATCTTTGAAGATGATCTGCAGAACTTATGGATCGGACAAAACAATGGCCTTGCCTACATTGAGCTTGGATCACCGTTTACGTTCATCAACGAACAGGTTGGCCTCCCGGGAACGGGCTACACAGCTTACCTTGATAATAATAAGTTTTACCTCGGCACCAATACAGGCCTTTATGTAAAAGATGTAGCGGCCCGCGAAGGTTCATTTAAGCTGGTTGAAAATACACGCGGACAGGTTTATCATATCGGGAGGTATGGTAACGATTTGTTGATGGGACATCACAACGGCTCGTTCCGAATTGATAATGATAAGAGCACGCTTCTTTCCAGTGAGCCGGGTGCGTGGATCTTTTTACAGCTCCGTCAAAAAATGAATTTGCTTGTAGAAGGTTCGTACAACGGTCTGCAACTGCTCCAGAAAAAGAATGATCAATGGGCTTTCAGCCATAAGCTGGAAGGATTTAAGGAATCTTCGCGGGTTATGGAGCAGGACCGGGATGGGACTTTATGGATTACACACGGTTACAAAGGTGTTTACAGAATTCTTTTTAATGATTCTGCAACGCGGATAAGGTCTGCAGATTTTTATGGGGCAGATAAAGGTTTTCCTTCCAATGCTTTGATTAACGTGTTCAGCATTCGCAATGAGCTGATCTTTACTTCAGAGAACGGAATATATAAATATGATAAACGGGCTGATCGGTTTGTTCGCGAGCCATTTTTTTCTAACCTGCTAGGGGATCATGTTCAACTCTGGCATATCCGTGAAGATGCATTTGGTAACATCTATTTTACAGGCCGTGATCAGATTGGCTTGCTGCGAAGGAATACGGTTGGTAATTATACACTGGAGGCAAACTCATTCAATAAGATCAGGGGATTTTTGAATGACGATTTGGAAAACATGATCGTTCTGGAAAACAATGAAGTATTATTTGGCGCAAAAGAAGGCTTTATTCATTACGATCCGAATGTTAAGGTGAATTCGGAGTCACGGTTTAAAACGCATATCCGGAGATTTTCCACTACCACCACAGGCGATTCACTTTTATTTTATGGCAATTACGTTAACAATAACCGTGTAACAGAGAGCCAGTCGGAAGACGAGGTCATTACATTGCCGTATAAAAATAACTCTGTCAACTTTACATTCTCGGCCACTTCATTTGAAGGGAATGGTGAAGTGATGCATCAGTATTATCTCGATAAGTTCGAAAAGACATGGTCGGAATGGACACCTCAAACACAAAAAGAGTATACGAACCTTCGCGAAGGCAAGTATACATTTCATGTTCGGTCCAGAAATGTTTATGGTGAGATTAGTAAGGAAATGACGTTTCAGTTCTTTATTGATCCGCCCTGGTACCGGACTGCCTGGGCCTATATCATCTATGGATGCACGGTGTTAGGATTGCTGTATACAGGCTTTGGATTGCTGGACCGGAAGCACAAGCATGAAAAGCGGTTGATGAATATTCAGCAACAGAAAGAACTCATCCGGAAGGATAACGAGCTGGAGATACTCGCTCAGAAAACACAAGATGAGATCACACGGCTCAAAAATGAAAAACTTGAAGCCGAACTGATGCACATGAACAAAGAGCTTGGAACTTCAACCGTATTGATCCTGAACAAAAACGAATTTATTGCCGGAGTAAAAGATAACTTGAAAAGCATTTCGAAGAAAAGCAGTGAAGAGGTTTCAAAAGAGCTCAGCAAGCTTGTGCGCGATATTGAAGGTAATCTTTCATCCGATCACGACTGGGAGCACTTTCAAATGCATTTTGATAATGTACATGGAGATTTCTCAAGAAGGTTCCGTAGTGCTTACCCGGTGTTAAGCCCCCAGGATATGAAACTAAGCGCGTACCTGCGTATGAACCTGTCTACGAAGGAGATAGCCCACCTGTTGAATATTTCAGTAAGAGGTGTGGAGATCAGTCGCTACAGGCTTCGTAAAAAGCTGCAACTCGACCGAAAGCTTAATTTGCAAGAATATATACTGAACTTTTAAGAAGCAGCTGGGAGGGTGAAATAAAAGGTTGAGCCTTTACCTTCTTCACTTTGCACGCCAATATTTCCGTTGTTCTTTTCCACAAAGTCTTTACAGAGCACCAGTCCAAGACCTGTACCTTTTTCATCGGCCGTTCCTTTTGTAGAATGTTTGGCATCGATACGGAATAGTTTGTCGATTACTTCCTTGCTTATGCCTACACCGGTATCAGTCACCGAAACAAGCGCTTCTTCATTGCTCTTGCTGGCGGTTAATGTAATTGTTCCGCCCTTCGGGGTAAACTTGATGGCGTTACTGATCAGGTTACGAATTACGGTAGTTACCGAATTCTTATGTGCCCGCACGATTAGCAATTGTGGATTGGAGTATTCAAGCTTTATTCCCTTTGTTCCGGCTTGAGCCGTTAGCAGTTCAATGTTTTGCTGAACCAGCTCTGCCAGGTCAAACGCTTCAGGCTTGAATTCAATAGCACCGGTTTGCGAGCGCGACCATTCCAGCAGATTTTCGAGCAGGGCAAATAAATTTTTTAATGATTTGTCAAGGTCTTTCGCAAGTGCCTGAATTTCTTCTTTGCTCAGGCTGTCGAAATAATTAATTAACAGGCCCGAGAAGGAGGTAAGCGAATTTAATGGTCCTTTTAAGTCGTGACTGATAATGGAAAAGAATTTATCCTTTGTAGCGTTTAGTTGCTGAAGCTGTTCGTTTTGCCGCCTGATTTCCGCATTCGCTAACTCAAGCTTCTTGTTAGATCGCTGCTTTTGAATGTAGCCGTACAAAATCAGGACCCCGATCACAACCGCCAGTGCAACAACAACAAACAGAAAATTTCGGATTTTCTTTTGAGTTTGAATTTCCTTTTCCCGCTCAAGCCGATCTTTTTCCAGGTTACTGATCCGGGCTTCCTTTTTTTCAAGTATATACCGGTTCTGCGTATCAATTACTACACTTTCATCTTTTTCATTTTGAATAAATTCTTCTATCGCCTGATATAGCTCTTTGTACTCAAAAGCTTTTTTGTAGTCACCGAGTGCTTCATATGCATCGCTTAAATGCTGATAGCTTCTGATCATTTGATATTGAATCTGGGCCTGACTGGCAGACTGCAGCGCAAGCTGGGCATTCTCAATAGCATGGTTATGGTCGCCTTTCCTCAGGTAAAAAGCAGCGACATCGTTGTACACTTCGGCCAGGCCAGCGTTATCTTTAAGTTTTTTAAATATCTCGAGTGAAGCCAGATAATTCGCAATAGATCGCTCATCATTTCTCATGAGCAGGTATAAGTCACCAATGGTATTAAGTGTTTGAGCTTCACCCAGTTTATCCCCGAGTAGCCTTCGCAATTCGAGGGCAGATTTATAACTATCAAGTGCCTCGGGATATTCATTCAACGAGCATTGAACATTTCCTTTTTGAAGAAACGCATCAGCCTCACGATTCGGCTGATTATACTCTTTACCATATCGGGAAAGCATGTCATACGTATCAAGCGCTTCTTTCGTATTTCCACTCACCAGATTGACACGTCCTAATTCATACAGGATCAGCGTAACTGTATACGGCTCTTTCTTTACGTCATTCAGTGCATAGGCCTGATTGAGATAGTCAAGACTTTTGAAGTTATCGCCAACCTGCTCAAAAATCCGCGACATGGACAGATAAATGAGTGTTCGTTCTTTAACAAATTTCACGGAATCGGTTATCTCCAGGGCTTTTATCAATACGTCAAGCGCATTTTCATAGTCGTTCATACGCGTTAGCCGAATCAATCCCTGTTCGATTAATGCGCGTGCTTCCGAGGCCTGATCATTGGATTCGCGGGCATTCTGAAGTTTATCTTCTGTTTCCCTGATTTGTTCCTCAACGGATTTAGTTGATGGATTGAGGAAGAAGCTATCGTACCAGAGCGCATCCGCATTATCCTGAGCGAACACAAGCGTATTACCAAGAATGAATATGAACGCAAAAAATATTCTTTGTAGCATGATCAATATCTGGCCATAAATTACATAAATCAATTGCCGGAAAACGAAGTTGATGAAAAATATGCCTTGAACAAAATTATCTAATGCGCCAGCTGCTTGCGTTTTTTGAAGAACAGTCCGTGAACGGGTGAGAAGACAACGGCTATCCCAAAAATAGCTCCGCTCATCGCAGCAATGGCTCCTGCAATGGACCCATCAAGCCAAACAGCAAAATAGTAGCCTGTGACAGATGCAAAAATGCCGGCACCACATGCGAGCACAAGCATCCATTTAAAATTATCGGTGAACAGATAAGCGGTTGCAGCGGGAGCGATTAATAAGGCAACCACCAGGATCGCACCAACCGACTCGAAAGACGCCACGGTAGTTACCGATACTGCGCCCATCAATAAATAATGCCAGAGTGCGGTTGAAATTCCAATCGCGCTTGCATACGCTGGATCAAACGTTGTAAGGAATAGCTCTTTATAGCCTGTTACAATGAAGATGATAATCAACACCAGCACCAAGCCCATAATGTAAATAGCCCGCGGGCCGTAATTTATTCCCGATGAAATAAAGATATCCAGGGGAACATACGCGATCTCTCCATACAATACACAATCCTGATCAAGGTCAACTTTGCTGCCATATTTTGAGATCAATACAACCCCAATTGCGAACAACCAGGTAAATGTTACTCCTATAGCGGCATCGGTTTGAAGCTTTGCTTTTTTATGAAAGAACTCGATCAAAAAAGTTGTAAAGATCCCGATTAACCCGGCTCCGATCAGCATGGTTACGGAATCACGTGAACCGGAAATTAAAAAAGCAATTACAATACCCGGCAATACAGCATGCGAAATGGCATCGCCCACCATGGCCATCTTGCGCAGAATCAAGAAACATCCCAGCAAGGCACAACTTGAAGCTACAAGTGATGCGGTCAGTATGATATAAAAATCATTCATTGGAATAAGGAATATTTGTTTGATGCGGGTCAAGCTTCGCGTATCCTAGTTGTTGTTCAAGCTCAGCTTCCAGTTCAGGTGTTAACAAATGTTCAATCGTTTCTGCATCTTCATGTACGTGGTCGGGTGCTATCTTCATGTACGTTGTCAGATACAGTTCCCACAGGCGATGGATTTTCACCACACGCTGCGCTTTGGTTTTTCCTTCTTCACTTAGGCCCCAGAGATTGCCTGTTTGCTCCACATATCCCTGACGCAATAATCTGCGAAGAATGGTAACGAGGTTGCTTTTCTCGTATTTCCTTCTGCGAATGATCTCATCCAGATGACGGGCGCTGAAAAAATTTCGGTTTTCTTCACCTAGCTGGTACATGACTTTTAAAACATTCTCGTTGTTAATTGTTTGCCGAATCGTGCTTTGCCGTATCAATCGATAAATAATTCCCCGTTTAGGTGCCAGGAAAAATGAAATGAATGCAATGCAGGAGATTACAATCACAATCCATGGTCCGGTTGGCATGGCAGGAGAAATAAAAGAGATATATGCTCCGGACAGTCCGCTTATTGCACCGAACACGCACGCCAGTAAAACCATTACCGTAATTTTATCGGTCCAGAAGCGTGCTGCTGCAGCGGGTGTGATTAAGATTGCAGCCATCAATACGACCCCAACAGCCTGGATGCCAATAACCACTGCTAATACAATCAGGGAAGTAAGGATTAATTCGATGGTTCTTACCGGGTAACCAATCGATTTCGCATAAGCTTTGTCAAACGCAAGCAAAGCAAACTCTTTAAACAGAACGTAAACTGTTACCAATAAAATAACGGCCACAACCAGAAATGCATACAGGTCGGTTCCGACTAATGCTGCTGCCTTTCCGAAAAGGAAGTGATCAAGCCCGGATTGAGATGCATTTCCCGATTTCTGGATTACAGTCAGCATTAAGATCCCGATCCCGAAAAATACTGATAACACCAGACCAATGGCTGTATCTTCCTTAATGCGCGTTTTGGTACTGATGTATTCAACAACAACAAGTGAAAGCCAGCCGGTGATAAATGCACCGATGATCAGCGCAATTGGATTTTTTGTTCCGGCTAAAATAAATC
>CAZHQP010000109.1:0-8774 GCA_964534735.1 uncultured Roseivirgaceae bacterium | reverse complement strand
GTTCGCAAACTGTGCAGGCAGTATTTGTAAACCCGGTAGATAATTTAAAAAATGAATAAACGATCAGCGTGTGCAACCCCGGGCCTGCATTGGTCGTCTAACAATAACATTAACGCCTCTCCATGCTTAAAAACTATCTGAAAGTTGCTCTGCGGAACATTCTCAAGCACAAATTCTTTGCGGCCATCAACATTACCGGATTGGTTATCGGCATGACATGTTGCCTGCTCATTTTCGTGTACATCAAGGACGAGACTTCTTATGATAACTTTCACGCCAATTCAGAACGGCTTTACCGGGTTGCCCTGCACGGTAGAATTGGCGGTCAGGAGATCTACACCATCAGTTCCAATCCAAAGCTTGCCGATGCTATGCAAACGGAAATCCCGGGAATCGAGCATGCAACCCGTATCGATGACCGCGGAGAAACGGTGATGAAGTTTGAGGAGAAGGTTTTTATTGAGGAAGATGTGCTGGCGGTTGATTCAAACTTCTTCCAAACGTTTTCATTTCAGCTGTTGCAAGGTGATGCGTTAACCGCATTGAAAGAACCTAACAGCATCGTTATGACGCCAGCCATTGCAGAAAAATATTTTGGTGATGCCTCAACCGCTGTGGGAAAAACACTTACTGTCAGTGATCGAACTTTTAAAGTAACCGGAATTTGTGCTGAGCCGCCATCCAATTCGCACATCATTTTTAAGTCGTTGATATCATGGTCATCTTATCCTGATCTCGATGATCGGGGCTGGACCAGTAATTCATTTTTTACCTACATCGTAAAAAATTCAGAAACCAGCGTAGCTGACATTGACGCCAAACTTGCCGACATGGTTGCCAAATATGTTGGGCCGGAATTGGAAAGCGGATTGGGACTATCATTTGATAAATTCAGAGAACAAGGCGGGATTTACACGTACTATGTTTTCCCGATGGTGGAAACACATTTGTATACCAACGATATCCGGCACGACATGCAGCCTAAGGGTGACATCCGCTACGTTTATATTTTTGGGGCGGTTGGGATTTTCATCCTGGTTATTGCGTGCATAAACTTTATGAATCTTTCAACAGCGCGTTCTGCCGGCCGTGCAAAGGAAGTTGGGTTACGCAAAACCCTCGGCTCGCAACGTAGCCAGATGGTATGGCAGTTTTTGGCGGAGTCATCTATCTATAGCCTTGTTTCGATTTTTATTGCCATTGCGATCAGCTACTTATTGCTTCCATACTTCAACTTGCTTTCCGGAAAAGCGCTTACACTTCAGGCACTGCGTGAGCCCACATTCATTACTACTGCTTTCGGGTTGATCGTGTTTGTCGGATTTATTGCGGGAAGCTATCCGGCTTTCTATCTCACCTCGTTTAATGCAGTTGAAGTATTGAAGGGAAAGGTCCGGGCAGGGATGAAAAGTAAAGGTGTACGCAGTTCACTGGTAGTGTTTCAGTTTGCAGTATCTACCTTCCTGATTGTGGCTACGCTTGTTGTTTATAATCAGCTGAGCTTTTTGCAAAGCAAGGATCTGGGAATCGATCATCATCACATTATTAACATTGAAGATGTTAATCGGTTAGGGAAGGGACAGGCAGGCTTTAAAAACCAGGTGTTAGGTTTAACGGGTGTGCAGAAGGCCAGCTTCACCACTAACACTTTCCCTGGTATAAATAATACAACCGTGTTCACCGAGAAAGGAACCAAGGCAGATAAGATGATGGGTAAATACCATGCAGACTGGGATCAGTTGGATGCCATGGGGTTTACCTTAAAGGAAGGCCGGTTCTTCTCACGCGATTTTAAGTCAGATTCCACAGCATGTGTTTTGAACGAAGCAGCGGTGGAAGAATTTGGCTGGATTGATTCTCCCATTGGAAAAGAGATCCTGGATTACAATGGTCCGGAACCAACCGTAATGAGAGTTATTGGTGTTGTAAAGGATTTTAATTTTGAAACGATTAAGGATAACATCCGCCCAATGATAATCGGTTTTTCTGAAATGAGCGAGCAGTTGATTGTTCGCTATGAAGGTAATCCTCAGAAAGTAATTACTGCAATTGAGAATCAATGGAA
Organism: uncultured Roseivirgaceae bacterium; assembly: GCA_964534735.1. GTDB lineage: Bacteria > Bacteroidota > Bacteroidia > Cytophagales > Cyclobacteriaceae > UBA2336. Next base: position 6,709 of record CAZHQP010000109.1, on the reverse strand, counting down.
ATTGAATGCTTCTGGTGAGCCTTTTGTATTCGATTTTCTGGATGAAGAATTTGATGAGCTGTTCCGATCAGAGGTAAGGTTGCGCGATATTTTTACAACATTTTCCGGATTGGCAATTTTTATCGCGTGTTTGGGATTGTTTGCACTGGCAGCTTTTACAACCGAGCAACGTACGAAGGAAATTGGGATCCGGAAGGCAATGGGTGCTTCAACCTTAAGCTTGGCTGTTCTGTTATCGCGTGAGTTTACCAGGCTGGTTTTAATCGCCATTGTGCCTGCCTTGGCGTTGGGCTGGTATGTGACTGATCAATGGCTAAACGACTTTGCTTATCGGATCCAGGTAAACCCCCTGATCTTTATCGGAAGTGCGCTAACAGCGCTTGGAATTGCCTGGGTTACGGTTGCATACCAGTCGATTAAGGCCGCAGCGTCAAATCCGATCAATTCACTGAGGCAGGAGTAATCAGGCTTTAACTGCTTTTGGTAAAGCGCTCATAATGAGTGCTTTTTGCTTTTCAATATTAAATAATTGTTAACCCTTAATCTTCCGGTAACGATTCGCTAATTTTCTAATCGTTAATACATTTTTATGACGCAGGATAAATCCATCAAGAAAGAATTAAAAGAAAAATTAGCTGCTTCAATTGAACAAACGGTAAGCTCAGTAGCAAAGGAATCGAAGAAGGTAAAAAAGCTTATCAATAAATCATCGAAGAAGATTGCATCTGCTGTAGCTAAAAAAGCAAAGAAAGACGAGAAGAAAACCAAGAAGGCCGCTAAGTCACTGGATAAAGCTTTTGCAAAAAACACCAAGAAGGCAGCGAAAGCTGAAAAAGTTGCTCAGGCATAGTTCTTTTTGCTCTGCAACCACTCGAAAATTGATACATTCATCAGCAACAATAACATCCCGTAGAAAATATCTTCTACGGGAATTGTTCCTATCCGGAGCGCCAGATTCTCGGCATCGTTGTACCACACAACTTCTCCTTCAATAAAGCTTCCGGTAAGAATCCCGTTTACCAGGAAAAAAGGAATTAATACAAATAAGTAAGCGAAATAAAATCTGCTGAGAAATACTGATCTCAACCCAAACTCAAGCACGATCAGATAAGCTGCAAGCCCAATAAACGTTGTTGCTGTGTACCACTTATCGAGATTAAAGGTTCCAACGCCAATCATGGCCGTGATGAGAACTACGGAAATTAATCGCTGGTAAGGAGCCAGGTGATCTTTTTTGACCAGGTAATTAAGAGCCTCGTAGGTAAATACGCATGCGTAGGGAATACAGATGAAGAAAAGTACTTCTTCCAGGGGCAAACTTCCAATGAAAAGTCCGGTAAGATATTCTTCATTAAAGCCCCAAACGTTTAAGCGGGTGAACGCTTCATCCCAGAGTAAAAAAATGGCCCCGGGAATTGCAATCGCTATCCATAAATAGTTCCATTTTTTAGAAAAGTTTGCTTTTGAATAGAAGCTAAATAGAAACGGGAAGAGGATCGTAAGAACGTCAAGTGTTAAATAAAGGTATTTTGATTCCACGATTATTGAGTTTGCTGACGATCTTTCTTCAGGACAAATTTCTTAGGCTCATACTTTTTGGGAGCATATAAGAAACCAAAAGCTTCACAACCTTCCTTTGTATGCTTTGCATGATGGATATAATGTGCATGCATCATCCGCTGTAAGTATTTGCTTCTGTTTTTAGGTATCCATTTGATCCGCTGATGTACGATTATGTCGTGAAATACCAGGTAAAAAATCCCGTAACATAAAATTCCCAGGCCAACAGCCAATCCATAGGCGCTGTAATCAACCAGACTGAAGTAATAGAATAGCCCGATGGATGGAAGGCTAAAGACCACGGCAAACAGATCATTTCGCTCAGTGGTGTGATGATGAACTGTATGGTGAGATTTATGCCACACCCAGAGAAAACCGTGCATCACATATTTGTGTGTAAACCACGCAACAAATTCCCAAAACAGAAATGTCCCGATGGTAATCGCTGCGCAAACTAAAATTGTTGTCCCCTCCATGTCAATCAGCTTTTTTCTTGAAATATTTTTCGAGTGTTGTAAAGCGATGATTAAAAATAGCATTTACCTCACGCCCAACAAAGATCCAGTTTGCGAACTGCCCGACCCATCCATACGGAACAGCGTAATTTATTTCATCAGACATCTCAATGCCTCCGGGCACTTCTTTAAAATGATGCTGATGATGCCAAAGTGCATAAGGCCCAAACCGTTGATCGTCTACAAAATAAAATGGTTCCTGAACGTGCGTGATCTCCGTCATCCAGTTTACGGAGCAGAAGGGCAGAATGTTTACTTTATACCGGATAATCTGGCCGGCATAAATTTTTCCACTTCCTGAATTATGTACGATCCGAAAATTCATTTTGGCAGGTGTAATCTTGGAAAGATTTTCCGGGGATGAAAAAAAATCCCATGCATCCTGAATGGATATCGGTAAAAACTGCTTCTGTCGAATGGTATAAATTTTCATGGTTAGTCAGAAAGGGCTTCTTTGAATGTTTTCAGTACGCGTTTTCGGGCGACTTCATGATCAATGATTGGTTTTGGATATTCGTTTGATTCAAATTCGGGTACCCATGTTTTGATGTACCTGAAATCGGGATCAAATTTTTTTGTTTGCAGATACGGATTGAATACGCGAAAGTAGGGCGCGGCATCACACCCGGAACTGGCGGCCCATTGCCATCCACCGTTGTTCGAGGCGAGGTCAAAATCCAGAAGCTTTTTTGCAAAGTAGGCTTCCCCCCAACGCCAGTCGATCAGGAGATGTTTTACTAAAAAACTTGCCGTAATCATGCGTACCCGATTGTGCATAAAGCCTGTTGTGTTTAGTTCACGCATACCGGCATCAACAATTGGGTAGCCCGTGCGGCCCTCACACCAGGCTTCAAATTCCTTTTCATTGTTTCGCCATGTAATCCGGTCATATTGAGGTTTAAAGGCTTTCTCAACTTTTGGAAAATGCCAAAGGATCATGTGATAGAAATCGCGCCAGATGAGCTCATTAAGCCAGGTTTCATTTTTCTTTAATGCAACCTGTACAAGTTTGCGAATGCTGACTGTACCGAAACGAAGATGTACGCTCAACCGGGTTGTTCCATGAATCGCGGGATAGTCACGGGTTTTGTGATATTTTTCAATGATGGATTGCTTGATATTGCGTTCCGGAAATTTTACATCCGTTTCTTTAAACCCGATAGAAGGGAGTGATGGAATTGAAAAGGGTTTTACGTTCTTCAAAGAACTGTAATATTTTTCAACCGGGTAGCTTTTCCGGTAGAACGCATTGAGTTTGGCTTTCCATTTTTTACTGTAAGGTGTAAATATCGTATAGGGCGAACCATCATCTTTTGTTACCTCACTTTTTTCAAAAATTACCTGATCTTTAAATGTTTTTAAAACACCGTTATTTTTTGATAGAATCGCGGAGATCTTACCATCTCTCATGCGGGCGTAAGGCTCGTAATCGTGGTTGGTGTAAACAGCTTTCGGATAAACTGACTTGTAGATTTCAGCCGGATTTCCGTGCAGAATGAGTAATGAACTTCCCAGCTCTTCCAATTGATGTTTCAGTTGTTGCAGAGAATCATGGATAAATTGAACCCGCATATCAGATTTATCATCAAGGTCTTTCAGAATTTCCGTATCGAAAATAAAAACGGGAAGTACATTTTTATTTTCGCGCAGGGCGTGGTAAAGCCCGGCATTATCCGTTAACCGAAGATCTCTCCGAAACCAAAATACGGTTGTGTCCTGATCAATAATTTTACTCAAATCCATCAACGCGGGAGATAGGTTTCCAGATCCGGGTGGTTCAGAATCTCCTTAAACCAGAAGGTATACTGCTCGGGATTTCTGACAAGGTCTTTCCTGATTTCCTGAAGGGATAGAAATTTCCAGTCGGACACCTCAAGTTTGTTAATTACGGGCTGGCCGTTGTGCTGACCGATAAAAACGTAATCAAGCTCATGCTCGATCAAATCATTTTCAAGTTCAGTTCGGTATAAAAACCGGGTAGCTTTTCCGGTAGAACGCATTGAGTTTGGCTTTCCATTTTTTACTGTAAGGTGTAAATATCGTATAGGGCGAACCATCATCTTTTGTTACCTCACTTTTTTCAAAAATTACCTGATCTTTAAATGTTTTTAAAACACCGTTATTTTTTGATAGAATCGCGGAGATCTTACCATCTCTCATGCGGGCGTAAGGCTCGTAATCGTGGTTGGTGTAAACAGCTTTCGGATAAACTGACTTGTAGATTTCAGCCGGATTTCCGTGCAGAATGAGTAATGAACTTCCCAGCTCTTCCAATTGATGTTTCAGTTGTTGCAGAGAATCATGGATAAATTGAACCCGCATATCAGATTTATCATCAAGGTCTTTCAGAATTTCCGTATCGAAAATAAAAACGGGAAGTACATTTTTATTTTCGCGCAGGGCGTGGTAAAGCCCGGCATTATCCGTTAACCGAAGATCTCTCCGAAACCAAAATACGGTTGTGTCCTGATCAATAATTTTACTCAAATCCATCAACGCGGGAGATAGGTTTCCAGATCCGGGTGGTTCAGAATCTCCTTAAACCAGAAGGTATACTGCTCGGGATTTCTGACAAGGTCTTTCCTGATTTCCTGAAGGGATAGAAATTTCCAGTCGGACACCTCAAGTTTGTTAATTACGGGCTGGCCGTTGTGCTGACCGATAAAAACGTAATCAAGCTCATGCTCGATCAAATCATTTTCAAGTTCAGTTCGGTATAAAAACTTATATGCAAAATTCGGAGTAACATCAATACCCATTTCTTCATTCAGTCTTCTGTTCACAGCTTCGGGCATTGACTCGTTGGGCCGTGGATGACTGCAACAGGTATTTGTCCAAAGCCCGGCACTATGATATTTGGAAGCCGCCCGTTTCTGCAGCAGTAACTCGTTTTTTGCGTTGAAAATCAAAACAGAAAAAGCCCGGTGAAGCATACCTTTCCGGTGTGCTTCCATTTTTTCGAGGTATCCAATTTCCAGATCATTTTCGTCTACCAGAATCACCAGATCTTTCATAACATGTTCAGCTGATGTTTAAAGTACGAGTATGCAAGTAACCGCGCTTTGTGTCGGTTGCGAATCCGGATACGACTTTGAAGAACTTTTTCAGAAGGTGTATTCTTTATTTTTTTGAAAAGTGCCAGGTAGTAAACGTAGGCAACATACACGCCAAAACGAGCCGATTTTGGAAGCTGCTTGATGCCTTCATAGCCGTGATGAAAATCAGTGGCAATGCTTTCTTCAATTAACTTTTTGCTGGAGTCGTCAAACTTGCTTAAGTCAATGTTAGGGAAATAGGAGCGGCCCATGCCATTGAAATCTGCATTCAGGTCCCGAAGAAAGTTTATTTTTTGAAACGCAGATCCCAGGCTCATCGCATAGGGCTTAAGCTTCATGTATAATTCAGTATTGCCATTACAAAACACACGCAGGCACATTAACCCTACAACTTCCGCTGAACCGAGAATGTACTCTTTAAATGTTTCCTGTGAATGACTTTTTTGATTCAGGTCCATTTCCATGCTGTGGAGAAACTGATCTACGAGTATCCGATCAATTTTGAAATGATGAACCGTTATCTGAAAACTATTGAGAATTGGATTTGTACTGATTTTTTCATCAATCGACCGGTACGTATCTTCTTTGAATCTCTTGAGCAGCTGATGCTTATCGTATTCATGAAAGGTGTCCACGATCTCATCGGCAAAGCGAACAAAGCCGTAAATTGCGTAAACAGGGTCACGCAATTCCCTGCCCAGACAACGAATGCCGAGCGAGAAAGAAGTACTGTATGACCGCGTTGTGACCCGACTGCATTTTATAGAAACCTTATCGTATAGCTCCTTCATTGTTCAATTTACTAATTCTGATTTTGATTTATTATGCTGTTTAATAAGCTCTTTCGCGACAACCTGCCCTGAAATAAGGGATGGCGGAACACCGGGTCCCGGAACGGTTAGTTGGCCTGTATAAAAGAGGTTCTTCACTTTTTTATTTATAATGGATGGTTTGAGATTAGCGGTTTGCATCAATGTATTTGCCAGGCCGTACGCATTGCCTTTAAAAGCATTATAATCTTTAGTAAAATCCCCCGGCCCATAATTTCTTTGATAAATAATGTGATTTCTAATGGATTGCCCTGTTAGTGATTCAAGCCTGTTAATAACGATCTCAAACATTTTCTTATGCAATCCTTCCGTATCGATCAATCCCGGAGCTGAAGGAATCAAAATGAAAAGATTCTCATGTCCTGCAGGTGCAACGGTTGGGTCTGTTTTGGAAGGGCAGCAAACATAAAATAATGGATTGTCCGGCCATTCAGGGTTTTCATATATCTGATCTGCGTGCTTATTAAAATCTGCGTCAAAAAACAAATTATGATGCTGGAGATTTTCTAACCGCTTGTTTATGCCCACGTAGAATAACAGGGAAGATGGCGCAAGCTTGCGCGCATCCCAGTATTGTTCATCATACTTTCTGTTCTTTTCCTCCAGCAGGGTTTGCTCAACATGATGGTAATCAGCTCCGGCTATTATCGAATCAAATTTTTTAAACTCTCCATTAACTACTAATCCCCTGGCTACGTTATTTTCAACAACGATTTGCTCAACCGTATGGTTAAATCGGAATTTAACA
>CAZHQP010000108.1:0-8781 GCA_964534735.1 uncultured Roseivirgaceae bacterium | reverse complement strand
CGGTATTTTCAGTGTATAAGCTCCAGTCTGTAGTTTGCCCCATCTCAGTCATCAGATCGCGGAACTGTTCGCTGTTCAAAACACGCAACTGTTTCCACACGCTGCTGAACCCGGCATACATGCCGAACTCAACTTTCGGAGTAGCAGAGGTTCCTTTCTTTGTTGTGATCAGCACAACCCCGTTAGCGCCTTGCGCTCCGTAGATCGCTGCCGAAGACGCATCTTTCAGGATTGTTATGCTTTCAATATCCGCAGGGTTTAACGTTCGCGTATCGGTTGATACCACGTTATCTACTACATACAATGGCTCACTGCTTCCAGAGATCGAGCTCGTTCCGCGAATGCGGATGCTGAATCCCGCTGAAGGCTTTCCGGAAGAGGAGAGTACTTGTACGCCTGCTGTCTTGCCCTGAATGAGATTACCAAACTGTGTATTCGGTCGCGAGGCCATGGCTTCTTTACCAACCACTGCAACCGCACCTGTAATGTCTTTCTTTTGCTGTGTTCCATAACCTACAACAACAACTTCGCTTAACGCGGTAACATCTTCCTCGAGGTTGATGTCAATTGTTGACCGGCCGTCAACAGCAGCTTCAACAGTTTTGTACCCGATGAATGTGAACACCAGTGTTCCGCTGGTAGCTTCGATAGAGTAGTGTCCCTCGGCATCGGTAATCACCCCGTTTGAAGTGCCCTTCAGGAAAACACTTACACCAGGAAGTCCGTTTCCGGTCGGGTCAGTCACCTTACCGGTTACTTGATTGTCCTGTGCGAACAACGCCCCCGAAAGCAAAATAAAAATGAATTGAAAAAGTAGAATCCTTTTCATAGTGGATGGTTTATTTAGTCAGTCAAATTTAGAATAATCGCAAAAAATTGCAATTTAACATGCTGATTAACAGATACATACAAAAATTGATACGGTATAGTAGCAATGCCTTAATCATAATAAAAAGGCCGAAATTGAATTGAAACAGCAAATTTTTGGAAATGATACTCCAACGTTTGATACGCCTGAATTATCGCAATCGATTGCTGTGAGAGTTTCACAATCAATAGAGTATCAATTGCTTAGCGCCTTTAAGCTGGCGGTAACTTTTTTTTCTGGTTAAATCCGCATTTCTGTATCTGATTGTTAATCTGCTGTTTCCAACACCAGGTCACTCCAGCCTTCGTGCAGTTTCCCCTTCCGGTTTTTCTCTTTGATTGCTTTTTTGATCTTGGAACTATATGCCCAACAGGTACTTTGCCGAATATCCAGAATATCGGAAAGCTTATGTGAAGAAATGGCTCCTTTTGTTGAGTATAGAAGGAAAAGCATATAGAATGCTTTGTTGATCGGAAGCCGGGTATTCTGCAGAATGGTAAATGAAGTTACCGATTCATCATACCCGCATTTACTGCACCTGCGACTGTAGTGACTTTTTCCTTTTCCGTATGTCGTATTGCCGCAATTTCTGCAGGTGTAGCCGTATGGCCATTTCAGCTCGCTTAGAAATTTCATGCAGCTGATATCATCCGGGTACATGGCACTGAATTCTTCGAACGTTACATCCTTCGACATGATGCGGGCTTCCGTTACTTTGGCCACGTCCTCCTTCAGTTGCACGTTATCTTTGGCAAGCATGTAGTTCATGGCCGCTATCTTTTCCGCCTGGTGCTCCAGCTTTTGATACGCTAATGACAGCTCATGGTTCTGCTTTTCAATCATCTCATTCTTATCGATCAGTTCATGCGTTTTCAGCTTAACCTGCTCCTCCAGGTTACTGTTCAGTTCATCTTTAAGACGGTGGTTTTCATGCAGTTGCTCAATGATCTCTTCCTGCGCTTTATCTTTTTCCTTCCGCATCACGCGGATTTTATCACCCATCGCAAAAGAGAGGAACATCATTTCCATTACAAAGCAAAAGCTTAAACTGTAGTGCGCGAGTGGAATAACAGAAACGAATGGTGCCCCGATATTTAATAAGTTCAGGATCTTGATAGTCATGCCAATGAACAGAAATCCATGGCCAATAACCAGAAAACGTGCGGGGCGATATCCTTTATAAAGCATCCGGACTCCGCAATACAGTGAAGCAACAATCGGAAGGAATTCAATGATCCGGAAACTGAATAAGTTCGGAACAAACAGGCATATGATAAAGAAAATACTTCTGACAATGAGCACGGCAAGCATAAGGCGATACAAGACAACCGCCTGGTTTCGCAGGTTCAACAGGTTAACGGTGAACAGCATCATAAACGTGCTGGCAAAAAACAATGCATACCCCACTGCTTCCTGGTTCCAGTGAGTTGCAGTTGGCCAAAGATATTGATATGCAATGCCATCGGCACACATCTCATAAAGCCCGATGCCGATCAAATACAATATATAATAGGCGTAGTGCGCTTCACGAACAGCCAGATACATTAAAAAATTGTACAGGCAGAATACGAGGATCATTCCGTAAAAAATACCAAAGAAGTAATACTCATTAAGCGCATACGATACAAACCAGTTTACAGAACGTAAAACCACAATTACATCGGCTTTTTGCGCTGAACGAATTTTAAAGTAATACGTGACCGTCCCATCTGTATCGTTGGGCAGGTTAATGATGAAATTTTTATGACGGATGCTTCTTTCTGAAAAAGGTTGAAGGTCACCCAATGTTTTCTTCTCAAAATATCCGTTTTTTGGCGTGTAGAATTCGATGTGATCTATGGTTTGATCATAGAACTCAAGGATCCATCGGTTTACGGAGTTCTTATTTTGCTTGATTTTAATGCGATACCAGTATGAATTATCCTTGTTGAAATTCTCCGGATTGAACAGGTTGTTCGTGCTGAAGAGCGATTGGTTTTGAGAAGCGCTTACTTCTGAGATATCCAGGTTATTGTAAATATCTTCACGATAGTCAATATCGTCAAAGGTAAAGATGTAGTGCTCGGTACTGTCATTAATCGATACAACCTTTTGAGCCAGAACAGCACCGTACAACAGAATGAACAAACCGATCAGAAAGAGCCTTCGCATGCAGAATATTAAGTCCTTTAAATTTAAGTAAAAACGAAAAATATTTTCATTTTCAATAAACCGCCCTGTGCTACCAAATTTTCACGTTATGATTCAGAAAATTCTTTCCCGTGTATTGTTTATCGTCTGCCTGAGTGTTTGTCTTGCAGCGTGTTCAACCAATACAGAGAAGAAGGTTTTATCGACCGAACAGAAAATCGACTCGCTGATCAGGCTGATGACGCTTGAAGAAAAAGTTGCCATGATCCATGCGAGCTCGTCTTTTACTTCAGGTGCTGTACCGCGGCTGGGCATTCCGGAGTGGACCATGTCTGACGGTCCGCACGGTGTCCGTAAAGAACATGGGCGGGGCTGGGTAGGAAGTGAGAGTCCCGAATATTTTGCAACATATTTGCCCGTAGGGATTTCCTTAGCTTCAACCTGGAATCCCGATCTCGGTTATGCATTCGGAAAAGTTTTGGGTGAGGAAGCCAAAGCCCGCGGCAAGGATGTAATTCTGGGTCCCGGCATCAACATCCTGAGAACTCCACTCAACGGCCGCAATTTTGAATACCTGAGCGAAGATCCTTACCTCGTGTCTAAAATGGTAGTTGGTTATATTAAAGGTGTGCAGGACCAGAATGTCGCAGCTTGTGTGAAGCACTACCTCGCCAACAATCAGGAGATTGACCGTAATACTGTTAGCGTTGAAATGAGCGAGCGCACACTGCGTGAGATTTACCTGCCGGGTTTCGCTGCTGCCGTCAAAGAGGGCGGAGTCTACACACTCATGGGAGCCTACAATAAATTCAGGGGTCAGTACTGCTCGCATCATGAGTATTTAATCAACAACGTTTTAAAAGATGAACTTGGATTTGATGGTGTGGTAATCAGCGACTGGGGTGCAGTTCATAATACCATGGAAGCGTTGAAATTCGGAACCGATGTTGAAATGGGAACAGATCTTTCGCAAGGAGAAGTAAAGAACTACGGAAAATTCTTTTTGGGTGATACGGTAATCAGCCTTGTTAAATCCGGTCAGGTTGAAGAATCGCTGATCGATGAAAAAGTAAGACGCATTTTAAGAGTAATGTACCGCACGAAAATTATGGGTGGCGGAGACCGGGGTACCGGAACATTCAATACACCTGAACACCAGGCTGCAGCGCTGAAAATTGCTGAGGAGGCTATCGTTCTGTTAAAGAATGAAAATAATCTGCTTCCGCTGAATAAAAACAGTATGAAGAATGTAGCCATTATCGGAGCGAATGCAACCCGAAAGAACGGAGGCGCAGGCGGCAGCTCTCAGGTAAATGCCAAGTACGAGATTACACCGATGCAGGGAATTGAAAAGATTTTATTTGAGAATATAAAAATTACGTATGCCCAGGGCTATGAAGTTGTAAAAGATGGTAAGTCAAATGCGGATATGATTAAAGAAGCGGTTGATGCCGCGAAGAAGGCAGATGCATCCATCTTGGTATGCGGCTGGATTCATGGCTACATCGACCTGTGGGAAGGAAATGCTTTCGATGCTGAGAGTGTAGATAAACCGAATATGTTTTTGCCGTTCGGGCAGGATGAATTGATTTCTGCAGTACTCAAAGCAAACCCAAATACAGTAATTGTTATTATGGGTGGCGGCCCGGTTGATATGACTAAATGGGAAACCAAAGCAAAAGCAATTCTATTTGCCGGGTATCCGGGTATGGAAGGCGGCAATGCAATTGGCAAGATTATTTTCGGAGATGTCAATCCGTCTGGCAAGCTGACGATGACGTTCCCTAAAAAACTTGAAGATAGTCCGGCACATGCAATCGGAGAATATCCCGGAAAGGATAATGTTGTTCATTATAACGAAGGTATTTTTGTTGGGTATAGATATTATGATACAAAGAAAGTTGAGCCACAGTTTTCGTTTGGTCACGGACTTTCCTACACAACTTTCCTGTACGAAAATCTTCAGTTAACAAAGCGCGATAATCAGTCGGTGGATGTTACGGTAACGGTACGCAATACAGGGAGCAGAACAGGTGCAGAAGTAATGCAATTATATGTAAAAGATGTAGAAAGCTCGGTTGAACGTCCGGAGAAAGAACTAAAAGGGTTTCAAAAGATATTTTTGCATGCGGGTGAAAGTAAAGATATTATTATAACCCTTCCGGTGGATGCGTTCCGCTTCTACGATGACCAAAAGAAGGAGTGGGTATTGGAAAAAGGTAAGTTCCAGATCCTGGCAGGAAGCTCTTCACGGGATATCCGATTGACGAAAGAGATTGATCTTTAATTTTTGATTTTAGATTTACGATTTTAGAAAGAGATCATTAATCTGAAATCTTCAATCTAAAGTCTAAAATTACTGCACGCTCCGTTCAATCAGCTGGTTTCTGTACTTATTAAAAATCACCGACTTCGAGATAAAACCTGCATATTTCCCATCGGAGACAACAGGAAGATTCCATGCATTTGTCTCATCAAACTTTTGCATCACATTTTCCATTGATTCATCCATCGAAAGCACGGCTATTGGTTTTTGCATGAGTTCTTTGATCAACACGGTATCATAAAGCTCCTGGTGGAACATGATCTCCCGGATTGAGTCCAGTTGAATGATTCCTGCAAGCTTGTTATTTTCAGTGATAACGGGATAAACATTTCGATGCGATTTTTCTATGATGGTGATAAGCTCGCGAAGTTTTGCTTTCTCATATATCGGCTGGAAATCCTTTTCCAGGATTGTTTCCAGCGATATGTAGGAAAGAATTCTCTTATCCCGGTCATGCGAGATTAGCTCTCCCTTCTTCGCCAGTTTTTTCGTATCAATCGAATCCGGTTCAAATATCTTAACGACTACATACGTAACGGATGATACAATCATTAACGGAATCATCAGTCCGTAACCACCCGTTATCTCTGCAATCAAAAATATCGCGGTAAGCGGTGCATGCATTACGCCAGTCATTACCCCGGCCATAGCCACGAGCGTAAAATTGCTTTCAGGCAATTTTGAAAAACCGGTCAGGTTTACAAATCGGGCAAACACAAATCCTGAAAAGGCACCAACCATTAACGAGGGAGCAAAGTTTCCGCCATTGCCGCCAGTGCTTAGCGTGGCTGCAGTTGCAAATACTTTAATAAATACTATTGCCCCGATGAAAAGCAGAACAAGCCATTCATTATTCAGGTAATTTTTGAATGCACTGTTCAGTAAAAGGCTTTGTGTATCGGATTGCGATAATGAAATAATGCTGTCGTATCCTTCACCAAAAAGAGGTGGAAAAAGAAAGATCAGCAGGATAAGAAATGTTCCGCCCAGCAGGGCCCTGGCATAGGGCTGTTTGACTTTGTCGAACAGGTTATCCATCCGCAGAAAGACACGGGAATGGTAAATGGAGATAAATCCAGCAAACAATCCGAGTAAAATATAATATAACGTATTGCTGAAGTCGAATGCCTGCTGCGTAGTGAACGACATCAAAATTCCCTGCTGGAGCACAACCTTTGAGCAAAGTGTTCCGATTGCTGCTGCAATGATCAATGGAATGAAAGCCGTTGCACTGATATCGATCAGTAAAACTTCAATCGCAAACAACACTCCGGCAATGGGTGCATTAAAAGCAGCGGCAATTCCGGCCGCAGCGCCACAGGAGAGGAGTAACGTTCTGTTTTTGTAATTAAGATGATACGTTCGGGAAAAATTTGATCCGATAGCTGCGCCTGTAACAGCAATGGGCGCCTCCAGTCCGGAAGATCCGCCAAACCCGATTGTTATCCCGCTCGTAATGACGTGCACGAACATATGGATCGGTGCAAGCAGACTTGACTTGCGTGAGATTGAATACAGAACAAAAGCAGTTCCTTTCTCAAGAGATCCTTTGTGAAATCGTTTCACATACGTTACAACAAGCAGTAACCCAATGAGGGGGAAGAACGGGTAGAGATAGTATTGTGATACAAAGGTTGTATTATCCGTTAGTGCATTGTGAATGTAGTGCACAAAGGTTTTCAGGATCACTGCGGCAAGCCCTGCCGTAAGGCCAATCATTGCACTTGATAAGATCAGGAATTGCCGTTCGTTTAATCGCTTCTGCGTCCAGTCAAGAAAAAAAGTATGCCATCGTACCCACACATTCATGGTGACAAATTAGAGCGATAAACCTTAATTGTCAAAAATTGGTTATAGAGTGGGTTACTATCGGCAACCTTGCACGATTATATCCGTAAGTTTTGACATCACCCTTAAATTCAATTATTTAGCTTCATGAAGCAGCATTTGGAGAAAGACGAATTCCGGAAACTCACTACCCAGGAAAAGGCGCTTCGGATTAATCTGGCAGCAGATATTTACGGATCGTTCGCAGAAATTGGTGCTGGTCAGGAAGTTGCGGCTAACTTTTTCAAGGCTGGCGGAGCCTCCGGCACAATTGCCAAAACCATTTCGGCTTACGATATGAAGTTCAGCGATGCTATTTATGGCTATTGCGAACGCTATGTGTGCGAGCCCCGGCTCGAAAAAATGCTCGATCATGAATACAGCCTGCTGAGCGAACGACTTCCGCACCGAATTGACAATACGCGCTTCTTTGCTTTTGCCGATACCGTAGAGATCCTGAACTTTGATCGCTCCAACCAGGCGCACGGCTGGATCGGCTTGCGTTTCCAGCTTAATCCGCATTCAGAACCTAACGATTGCGTGATCCACGTAAAGATGCACGACAATGATCCGCTGCAGCAGCAAGTTGCTCTCGGTATTGTGGGGGTGAACATGCTGTATGCCTGTTCCTTTATGACTGATCCGGAAGCCATGCTTATGTCGATGGTGGATGGATTAACCTCGAGACGAATCGAGATTGATATGTTCCGGTTAACCGGTCCTGACTTCAAACATGTTGATAACCGCCTGATGGCTTTAAAGCTTGTTAAGAACGGCTTAACCAAAGCAGCCATGTTCGGCCCGGATGGGCAGGTGATGCTGCCGTCCGATGAACTTTATAAAAAGAATGTACTTGTGCTTCGCGGACGTTTCCGCCCGGTAACACATGTTAACGTGGATATGTTGCTTGCATCCCGCAGGCACTTCAGAAGAGAGCCTGATGTTGATCGCTCCAATATTGTTGTGTTAACGGAGCTTACATTGAATGATTTGAGCCCGGATGGTAACATTGACGAGAAAGACTTTTTATATCGGGCCGATATTATCTGTTCACTCGGGCAAACTGTAATGATCTCTAATTACTTTGAGTATTACAAGCTGGTAGACTATCTCTCCAAGATCACCAAGGGTAAGAAGATCGGAATTATCATGGGGATTTTTGCCTTACAAAAAGTTTTTGAAGAAAATACATATACAAAGCTTCGCGGGGGGATACTGGAGTGCTTTGCCTCCTTATTCGGATCCAATGTTAAGCTGTATATCTATCCGGCAAGCCGCAATCAACCGGCAGAATTGTTTACGCTGAAAGATTTTGAATCCGAGCTCCCGGAAAACCTGAAAAGCTTGTTTCGCTACCTGATGGAGAATAATAAGCTGGAAGACATCAACGATGCGAATGTTAGGAACCTCCATATCATTTCTGATAATGTGCTGGCCATGATTAAAAAAGGAGAGGCTGGCTGGGAGAAATATGTTCCGCATAAAGTAGAAGATGCTATCAAAGAGCATGGTTTGTTTGATTATCCGATTATCGGAGAAGTTAAAGAACTTACCAGAGCTGCGTCAATAACATCTGTTGACAAATAATTATTTTTTCATCGTAACAGCTACTGCTTTATTTTTTCAAAAT
>CAZHQP010000107.1:0-8836 GCA_964534735.1 uncultured Roseivirgaceae bacterium | reverse complement strand
GGATCACACCTTCTGCCCGGGCTTCGCGTTCGTGCATGAGGTCCTGAATCCATGCAGAGGGCAGAAGCAAGAGCAGCACCAGAAATCCAATCGAGAGAAGCTTGATCATGATTGATTCTTCGATCCAGCGGTTAAAGCGTTCGAAGATGTTAAGCGGAGGTACGTTTACGGGTTCCATATAAAATTATTTATGAGTTGAAGTTTTAGTTGATGGTATGCGGTACAAATTGTTTTCGGGCGATAAAGAAGAAGGAAAGAATCGCAGCGAGTATGAAGGGATACAGCACGGAGGCCACGTCAAAATAATTAATCCGGAAAACGATTGAGACAATTCCAATAATGAGAACGGAGGTTATCAGTATCGAGCTGATGGATATAGTAATTTTTCCGATCAGGCTTTTGAAATTAGGCAGATAGTATAAAACCGGAATAGCCAATACAACAGCCGGACTTGAGAAGATCAGGCTTAGCGCCAGACTGGTGAAAAAATCATCCAGCGATTGAAGGAAGAACGGATCTAAACCATACAGGATCAGGCATCCGATCAGACTTGCTAAAAACCAAATAAAAATTCCGCGACCTGTGACCTGATGCAGGTATTGATTTGCTAAAATCAAAAGTACTTTCATTTTCAAAGTTTTCATATAAAAAAATTTATTTTTTCTGTTGTCTGATCAATTGCTCTAATGCATCAAGATGTTTTTTAAAAACCGTACGGCCGCGTTCGGTTGCTTTGTATTTCGTGTTCGGTTTTTTATCGATAAACGATTTTGAAATTGAGATGTATTTTTCTTTTTCGAGTGCTTTAATGTGCGAGGCGATGCTTCCGTCAGTCAATCCAAGTATTTCTTTCAACGAATTGAAATCATACGAATCGTTTGCGACCAATACAGACATGATCTGCAGCCGGACGCTGTGCTCCAAAATTTTATCTAAATGTTCAAACGGGTTTTTCACTTGTCGTACCGGAAATGCATTACTGCTCCGTAAATTATATGCATTACTCCAAAACCCAAAGCCCAGAAGATCAAACCGTATCCGGGCATTAATGCAGAGATCAATCCCAAAACAATTTCGGTAAAACCGAGATACCGGACTTCATCAAACGTATTAGAGCTTGCCTGAATCAAGGCGAGACCGTAAAAAACCAAACACGCAGGTGCAGCAATTCCATAATGACCGGTGTACAAAAGAATTAAAATGAAGAACCCTCCCGAAATAAGCGGTATGGCAAGGTTCACAACCAGCTGACGGCTTACGGAAGTCCAGAATTTTACATTTGTTTTTTTTGCTTTCCGATTGCTGAACCATAATCCGGTAGAAATTGAAACAACTAAAACAACAATGGCAATCAGTAGAAGCTTTTCAATCATGCCCGGCTCATTCATCGAATAGATCCGCATGCGAAAAGGAGATACCGGGTAATGAACCATGAAGTATGCAGCAGTGGCACCGATCAAAGCATAAATGCCCGCGAGCACGCCTGACAGTCCACTAAGTGAAATAAATTTCACCGACCGTTCCATCATGTTTCGGATGGAAGCAATGTCTTTTTCGTAATCCTGAACTTCTTTCATTTAAAGCACTTTGAATTTCAAAGTTAGTAAACGGAAGCGGGGATCCAAGGTTTCAATAAGATTTCTATGGTGATAGGAGTAATCTGTTTGTGAAGAATAAAAAGGGCGCATCATGATGTGCGCCCTTTGATCTAATCAATTATTAGTCTTTTAGTTAGTCTTTTTCTCAGGATTCTTGATGTTTTCAGGCGGGGCAGGCTTTTCTGTCTTTTGACGCACCAGAAGCTCAACTGCTTTTTGAAGCTGTTCATCCTGGCCCTTGATCAGGGTCTCGTACCGGTTCTTCACTTTAACATCCGGTTCGAGCTCCGTGTTTTCAAGAAACTTACCGTCAGCTCCAACCATTCCAACCTGCGGAATCCCGAATACCAATGTCGGATCAATTTGCTGTTCCCACCACACCGCTGTTCCTGTTCCCGGTACCGGCATACCTACTGTTAAGCCCAGCGACTTTGCATCGTAGGCAAACGGGAACATGTGTGCATCGGAGTAATTGCTTTCTCCGATCAGTACGGCTGAAGGCTTTGTCCATTTACGCTGTGGCTCAAATCCTAAATACTGACCGCGTGCGTTAACGTCAATGTACTTCTTCCCTCCAAGGAAAGTCACAAGATCATCGTGCAGCCAGCCTCCGCCATTCGAGCGCGTATCAACAATAAGCGATTCACGATTGGCGTATTTTCCGAGAGCTTCATCAAACAACGTACGGAAGCTTGGGTCGTTCATGCCGCGTACATGGATGTAACCAACTTTGCCACCTGATAAGCTATCAACCTGTGCTGCACGGTTATCAATCCAACGCTGATAGAGCAACTCATTTTCAGCGCCCAGTGAAACAGGTTTCATAACTTCTTCCCAGCGTTGCTTCGAAGATGGATTATACAAGGAGAGAAGCGTATTCTTTCCGGCTTTTAAATTGAGGAGTTTAAAATAATCCTCTTCCGCGTTGATTGTCTCGCCATCAATTTTTTCAATGATTGTTCCTTTTCTCACTTTCGATTCCGCCTTATCAAGCGGGCCATTTAATAATACGTGTGAAACAAGAATACCATTGCCCGAATATTTTTGATCGGGGATAATCCCCAACGATGCAGTAACATCTCCGTTTCTCGGGCCCGGATTATAATTGCATCCTGTATGCGAAGCGTTCAGCTCACCCAACAGCTCACTTAACATTTCGGCAAACTCGTAGTTATTGCTGATGTGGGGTAAGAACCTGGCGTATTCCTTTTTATAGTAAGTCCAGTTAACATTGTGCAGGTTTTCAACATAGAACTTCTTCACAACTTGTCTCCACGCGTGATCATAGATGTAGCTGAGCTCCTGCTTTTTGTATAGCATCATCTCACCATTGATGGTAATGTTTTCTTTCTTGCCGTTTTCAACATCAATTTTACTTGGCCTTCCATCTACGATGGCATAAAGCTTTTTGCCATCCTTGCTTAATGTTAATGATCCTGCATTATCTCCAAGCTTGGAAAGTATTTTGGTTTCGCGTGTGCGCAGGTTCGTTGTCCATAAGTCTACACCCTTTTCAACAGTAGTAGTGTAATATAATTTCTCGCCATCCGGAGAAACCACTGCATCGCCCAGTAAGGAAGAGTGGATTGTTAAGCGTGCTTTGCGTTCATCCAGTCCTTTAAAATCAATAACGATCTCATCGGATTTCTTTTCGTCAGGCTTTGATTTTTTATCCGCGTCAGCTTTATCTGATTTGATATCGGATGATTCCTTCTTTTTGTCTTCATCCTTCTCTTTCCAAAGCTTATAATCACTTTCATTTAATTTGAATTGATCATAAGCTTCCTGGGTAAAGAACATGCCGTATACATCACTGCTTGCACCCCAGCTACCGTGATTTTTCATGCCATCGCGATCGCTGAACCAGATCATCATTTTTCCATTCATCATCCACTCTGCATTTCCATCGCTGTAGCCGCTTTTTGTGAGGTTGGTGATTTCACTGTTTCCGGCCGCGCTAACCAATCCGATATCGGTAATCCAGTGATTCTCCATCAGGAAAGAGACCAAAAACCATTTTCCATCAGGTGACCAGGAATAATTCTGATCACCATCACTGTAGGAGTATGATTTGTTCCTGGGCACGATCAGTCGTGTATTTTTTGAGGCGAGGTTAATCACTTTCAGTGCAGTGCGCTCTTCGAGATAGGCAACCTCTTTGCCATCGGGCGAGAATGTTGGCTGGAATTCCTCCGCATCTGTTGCAACAACCGGTGTTTCTTTTAAAACGGTTGAAGCGTAGAAGTAAGGCTCTTCACTTCTCACAATGCTGGTCATGTAAATATTCCAGTTGTTATCGCGTTCTGCTGCATATACCAGGCTGCGGCCATCTTTACTGAAGCTCACAGTTCGCTCCTGTTCGGGTGTGTTGGTTATCCGCTTGGTAACACCGTTCTCCATGGCCGAAACAAAAATTTCTCCACGCACAATAAACGCAACTTCTTTTCCATTGGGCGAAACAGCTAATTGTGTTGCACCATTGTTTACCTGTAAAATTTCATACGGATTGAGTTTGCTGTCAGTTTGTATTGATACGTTGACTTTCGTTGGCTGACCGCCATTTTTCAGAGTGTAAATTTCGCCATCGTACGAAAAGCATAACGTTCCGTTTTTTGCCATCGATAGAAACCTCACAGGATGGTTTTTAAAGCTTGTCAGCTGGATTTTCTCCGAACCTCCGCCTTTGAGCGTTAGCCGGTGCACATTGAATGAACCACTTTGTTCGCTGAGGTAGTACAAATAATTATCGTCCGCATCAACCACCGGGTTTCTGTCTTCACCGCCAAATTGTGTGAGTTGGGTAAAGCTTCCGTTTTTAGAATCATAAACCCATAAGTCGCGTGCGATGGATGATTGATGATGCTTGCGCCAGGGATTTTCATATCCCTTACGGTCCTGAAAATAAATTTTTGTTTTGGATGCGTTGTAAACTGCAGCTTCAGACGGAGTGGTAAGCGTCATTAAATTTCTTCCACCGTTTGATGATACTTGGTAAAGTTCAGGCATTGCACCATTTGGAAAATCTGCATATGCTTCCAGGTCGTTACGCAATGAATTAAACAGTACTTCTTTCCCGTCAGGAGAAACTGAAGTCGGGAAATCATTGGCCGAGTGGTACGTTAGTCGCACAGGTGTTCCTCCCGTAGCAGGCATTTTAAACACGTCAAAGTTTCCGAACCTGTCGGAAGCAAACGCAATGGATTGACCGTCCGGGAACCAGACTGGCATAAAATCGTGAGCCGTGTGGGAAGTAAGCTGAACAGCTTTTCCGCCAGTGGTACTTACTGAGTAGAGATCACCCTGGTAAGTAAAGATGATTTGTGAACCATCGGGTGAAATGGAAGGGTATCGCAACCACAATGGTTGTTGAGCCAATGCGCTTACACCGGTAAGTATAAAAACCACGAACAAAACAGATATTTTATTTTTCATGATGGGTTGGAGGAAGTTTTACCAAAAAGTACCTGAAATCCTCAATCCGGAAGAAGTTGATTTGACAGGCGGTTCAGGAAATATCTAAAGTGGAGTTTGGAAAAATGGGTGGACAATCTGTAATATTGCACTCCTTTTTAAGGAATTCCTCCTTAGCTCAGCTGGTTAGAGCACCTGACTGTTAATCAGGGGGTCCTTGGTTCAAGCCCAAGAGGAGGAGCAAAAACGGGAAACCGGAACCTAAAGGCGCTTTTGATTAGGCGCCTTTTTCATTTTTCTAATTACGATAAATCATGATCGCTGCTAATAATCTTTCGCTCCAATTCGGGAAACGTGTTCTGTTTGACGAGGTAAACCTGAAGTTTGTCAACGGGAATTGTTACGGTGTGATTGGGGCAAACGGTGCCGGAAAATCTACTTTCTTAAAAATCCTTGCCGGGGACATAGACCCAACTCGCGGAAATGTAAGCATTGAGCCGGGCAAGCGAATGGCAGTACTCAGACAAAATCACTATGAATTTGATGAGATTCCGGTAATTGATACAGTAATGATGGGGCATGGCAAGCTCTGGAAAGTGATGAAGGAAAAAGACGCCATCTATGAAAAACCGGATTTCTCGGAAGCAGACGGAATCAAGGCCTCTGAACTTGAATCCGAGTTTGCCGAAATGAATGGCTGGAATGCGCAATCAGATGCAGCGTCCTTATTAAGCGGTTTGGGTATTGCCGAAGAGGATCACTACAAGCTTGTGAAGGAATTAAGCGGTAGTCAGAAAGTTCGGGTACTTCTGGCGCAGGCAATTTTCGGTAACCCGGATATCCTGATCCTGGATGAACCTACCAACGACCTGGACTTGAAAACCGTTGGCTGGCTGGAAGATTTCTTATTGGAATTCAAGAACACGGTAATTGTTGTATCGCACGATCGTCACTTTTTGGACACGGTGTGTACACACATAGTGGATATTGATTTTAGTGCAATTAAATTATATACGGGTAACTATTCGTTCTGGTATCAATCAAGCCAGTTAGCCTTGTCGCAGCGTTCTTCTGCTAATAAGAAGGCTGAAGAAAAGAAGAAAGAACTTCAGGAATTCATCGCGCGCTTCAGCGCGAACGCATCAAAATCCCGTCAGGCTACCAGCCGAAGAAAGCTACTGGAGAAAATTAATGTGGATGATATCCAGCCTTCAACCCGTAAATATCCGGCCATTATCTTTCAGCAGAAGCGAACCGCGGGTGACCAGATCCTGCACGTTGAAAATCTTTCATACTCTCAAAACGGAGAAGTGCTTTTCAAAGGACTCGATTTCTTTGTTAACAAGGGCGACAAGATCGCTATTCTCAGCAAAGACAGTCTTGCGCTTACGTCCTTATTTAAGATCCTTGCCGGTGAATTGAAAGCAACTTCCGGTAAGTTCACGTTCGGTCAAACCATTACATCTGCATACCTGCCCAGCAATAACGAGGCATTTTTCAATACCAACGATAACCTGATCGACTGGCTGCGTCAGTTTGCGGATGATGAAAACAAGGATGAAGTTTATGTGCGCGGGTTTTTAGGAAAAATGCTATTCTCAGGCGAAGAAGTCTTCAAAAAGGCCAATGTCCTTTCCGGAGGTGAGAAGGTACGCTGCATGATTTCACGCGTAATGCTGGCCGGTGCAAATTTTTTAATTCTGGATGAGCCAACCAACCACCTGGACCTTGAATCGATAACTGCATTTAATAATGCGCTTAAAGATTTCCCGGGTACAGTGATCTTCACTTCGCATGACCATGAATTCACTCATACTGTGGCGAACCGGATCATCGAGATCAGTCCGAACGGCTTTATCGACAAGCTGATGACATATGATGAGTATATTGAAAACGATAAGGTAGCTGCTCAAAAAGAAGCTCTTTATGCGTAATTTCAGGTCATTTTGTCCTGATTTTTGAAATTACCTTCTATTTATCCGTCAAAATGGCTTAAAAAAGCCATCGGCATACTTTTTCCTGAGAGGGTATCATGAATATAAAATTCATGTTAAACCCAAAAAATAAAAGTATGAGCTTAATACGTTATAACTCCGCGCTGAACGATTATACACCTACTTCCTTCAGCAACCTGATTGACCGCTTTTTTAGTGAATCAGCTGCCCGCAGTGGCGGTTCTGCGTATTCTTTTGTTCCCCGCGTTGACATATTTGAAGAAGAAAACGCGTTTGAAATTCACCTGGCAGTTGCCGGAATGAATAAGGAAGATTTTAAAATCGACTTAAACGACAAATACCTAACCATTAGTGGTGAGCGTAAATTCTCAAAAGAGAAAAAAGAAAATAACTTCCGTTCAATTGAAACGCAGCACGGGAATTTCAGCAGATCATTTACGCTGCCTGACAATGTTGATGCGTCTAAAATCAATGCAAAATACAACGATGGCATCCTGGAGCTTGTAATTCCGAAGGATGAGAAAAAAGCACTTAAGCAGACAATTAAAGTCAGCTAAAAGAGTTTTAAGTGAAGTTTGGTTGAGGGGTACCCCGTCTGGCAGCAATGCTGGGCGGGTTTTTTTTTGTCCTCATCCTTTCCTCTCCATGGGGAGAGGGTGTTCGAAGAATGAGGACGGGTAAGGGTAAAAACCATTACCTTTCGGTTTCGTAAGACATGATATGAAGCGCACCGGCATCCTGATCGCGGTAATTTTCCTGGTAACATTTATTGGAGGCATCCTGGGCTCAATTTTCACTGTTAAATACCTGAGCGATAGTATTCCAACGTACGAATCTATCGAGGGCAGGCAGGATGCTGTATTACCCGGCTACCGCGATACCGCGTATAATGTTCCGCAGGATGTAAATTTTCTTTTGGCTTCTCAAAAAGTTGTACCTGCCGTGGTGTACATACAGGCTTCGTATGGTTCGGGTCAGTTTAGTCTTAATCCCCTGGAGTTGTACTATCAGCCGCAGGAGCGTTCTTCCGGTTCTGGCGTTATTATTTCGGATGACGGCTATATCGTTACCAATCATCATGTGATTGAAGATGCTACTAACGTTGAGATTATCATGAATAACAATCAGCGCTTCTATGCGAAGATTGTAGGAACTGATCCCAGTACCGACCTGGCGCTGTTGAAGATTAAAGCAAAAAATTTACCTTTTGTTCCGTATGGCAATTCAGATGCTGTTAAAATAGGAGAGTGGGTTCTGGCAGTCGGCAATCCGTTTAACCTTAACTCAACCGTAACTGCGGGAATTGTCAGTGCGCGTGCGCGTAACATCCGCATTCTGCGAGAAAAAAATAATTTACAAGTCGAGTCTTTTATTCAGACTGATGCTGCTGTGAATCCGGGTAACAGCGGAGGAGCACTCGTTAATTTGAAAGGTGAGCTCGTAGGGATTAACTCTGCAATCGCTACAGCTACCGGAACCTATTCCGGATATTCTTTTGCGATCCCGGTTAGTCTTGTAAAAAAAGTAATGGATGATCTGCTGGAGTATGGTCAGATTCAGCGTGGCTTATTAGGTGTTCAGATCACGGACGTAAATGCATCCATCGCTGAACAGTTAGGTCTGACAGTCAATGATGGTGTTTTAGTAACACGCGTTAATCTCGGAAGTGCAGCTGAAGAAGCTAATCTGTTACCAGGGGATGTGATTACGGGCATCGACAATCATTTTGTAAAATCGGTTTCCGAACTCCAGGAATGGGTAGCGCGGAATCGTCCGGGTAAGGAAATTAATGTTTCCTATCTAAGAGCGAATAAAGCGAATGTTGTTAAAGCCCGGTTAAAAGATAACGATGGCCGGGAAGGGACTTTCAAA
>CAZHQP010000106.1:5787-8838 GCA_964534735.1 uncultured Roseivirgaceae bacterium | reverse complement strand
TTTTATGCGTCTTCGGATTCTTTCAATTATTATTCTTGCCCTGTTGGTTGGTTGTGGCCGTGACGGCAAACAAACTGAAACAAAAACACCGCCCAAAGTTGTAAACGTACCGGCATTCAATGCCGATTCGGCTTATATGTTTGTAAAAAAACAGGTTGATTTCGGGCCACGCGTTCCAAACACGGCTGCACATAAAAATGCAGGAGATTTCTTTATCGCTCAGTTCAAAACATACGGTGCCACAGTAAAAGTTCAGGAGTTTTCCGCTACTACGTTTGACAGAACAAAAGTTAACCTCCGAAACATCATTGCTTCATTCAATCCGGAGAAAAAGAAAAGAGTTCTTTTAGCAGCGCATTGGGATACCCGCCCTTTTGCCGACAAGGATAAAGAGAAACCCAATGCACCACTCGATGGCGCAAATGATGGTGCAAGCGGGGTTGGTGTTCTGCTCGAAGTAGCGCGAGCCATTAGCAAGCAACCAACAGATGTGGGAGTTGATATCATTTTATTTGATGGTGAGGACTGGGGTGAAAAAACTGCAACCAATCCGCCTCCACTTCCCAACGGACTTGAAAGCTGGTGGTGTCTTGGTTCACAGCATTGGGCAAAAAACAAGCATGTTGGCGGATATACCGCAGCTTACGGAATTCTGCTCGATATGGTGGGCGCTAAAAATGCGCGGTTCGGATTTGAAGCCTTGTCGCTCGACTATGCATCGGGAGTGGTCGATAAGGTTTGGAAGTCAGCGGCCAAGCTTGGCTTCTCGGGAGTTTTTGTAAATATTAAAGACGGACAAGTTATCGATGACCATCTGTTCGTTAACGTTCACGCGAAGATTCCGATGATAGACATTGTCAGCTACGATGATACCGGAAGCTTTGGGGACTACCATCATACGCAAAAGGATAACATGGACATCATTGGCAAGGAGACCTTGTATGCTGTTGGCCAAACCCTGTTACAGGTTATCTACTACGAATAGTATTCCGGAAGATTTTTGAGGTATTGCCCGTAGCCGCTCTTTTCAAGTGGCTTAGCCAATACAAGCAATTGAGCCTTGTCAATGAAATTCATTCGGAAAGCGATCTCTTCAATACAGCCGATTTTCAATCCTTGCCGCTGCTCAATTACCTGAACAAAATTTCCGGCCTGCATCAATGAATCGAACGTGCCCGTATCAAGCCAGGCGGTTCCGCGGTCCATTGTAGCAACTTTCAGCTTGCCTTTCTTTAAATATTCGTTGTTCACATCGGTGATCTCAAGTTCACCGCGCGGACTTGGCTTTAATGCTTTAGAGATAGCAACTACTTCGTTGTTATAGAAATATAGTCCGGGCACTGCGTAGTTCGATTTTGGCTCTTTTGGCTTCTCTTCAATTGAGATCGCCTTCATGTTGCTGTCGAACTCAACAACACCGTATCGTTCCGGATCATTTACATGATATGCAAAAACAATTCCACCTTCCGGATTGCTTGATGACTGCAGTACTTTGCTTAACCCTGATCCATAAAAAATATTATCACCCAGAATTAAGGCAACGCTATCCTTACCGATAAATTTCTCACCGATGATAAACGCCTGGGCTAGTCCTTCCGGCTTTGGTTGTTCAGCGTATGAAAACTCACAGCCTAACTGTTTTCCATCGCCTAATAACTTTTTGAATAGCGGAAGATCCTGCGGAGTTGAGATGATCAGGATCTCGCGAATGCCTGCCATCATCAGCACCGATAGCGGATAATAGATCATCGGCTTGTCATACACCGGCATGAGCTGTTTGCTAACCGCCAGCGTGAGCGGATGAAGTCTTGTTCCTGAACCTCCGGCTAAGATTATTCCTTTCATGCGTTAATAATTTTGATCTGTAAGGTCACATGGAATTCGGTTCAGACTTATTTTTAATTTATAAAGTGGTTCCCTCATTTCATCTGTCAGCGTACATGTTCGTGTAATATTGCAAATAGGCTCCTGAAGTTACGTTTTTGAGCCAAATTGAGTTGTTTAGATACCAATCTACCGTTTTTTCGATCCCTACCTCAAATGAGGTTTCCGGCCTCCAGCCCGTTTCGCTGATAGTTTTCCCCGGATCGATCGCATAGCGCAGATCATGACCCGGACGGTCTTTTACATATGTGATCAGTTTAGAAGAAGTACCTGCTTCGCGGCCGAGTTTCTTATCCACTATGGTGCAAAGCAACTTCACGACATCAATGTTCTTCCATTCGTTGTTGCCGCCAATGTTATAGATCTCGCCCGATTTTCCTTTATGAAAGATTGCATCAATCGCACGCGCATGATCTTCAACATACAGCCAATCGCGTATATTCTCACCTTTACCGTATACGGGTAATGGTTTATTGTTAACAATGTTGTTGATCATTAACGGAATTAATTTTTCCGGAAAATGATACGGGCCATAATTGTTAGAACACCGGCTGATGATCGCAGGTAAACCGTATGTGTTATTAAACGCTAACACAAAATGATCACTGCTTGCTTTGGATGCCGAGTACGGGGAGCGCGGATCGAGTGAGGTTGTTTCGGTGAAGTATCCGTTTGCAATGGACCCGTATACTTCATCGGTAGAGATATGATAAAACATCTTGCCCGCATAGTTATCATACCACGCAGTTTGTGCAGCTTTTAAAACGCGGATCGTGCCAATGATGTTGGTGATAGCAAACTCATCCGGGTTGTGGATCGAACGATCAACATGCGATTCAGCTGCAAGGTGAATGATGCCATCAATACTGTATTTTTTTATGGTGCTCAGCAAAAGCTCAACATCGAGGATATCGCCTTTTACAAAGTGATAATTGCTCTTTTTTTCAATATCCCGAAGATTCTCCAGGTTGCCAGCGTAGGTAAGCTTGTCGTAATTGACAATCGTATAATCCGGGTATTTGGTAACGAACTGTCGGACAACATGTGAGCCGATAAATCCCGCTCCGCCCGTAATCAGTATGTTTTTACTCATGCTATTTGTTAATTGTTTTTCGGCCAATACTATAGTAAGTGAACCCGAGTTCAGCAATGGAGTCTAATCCGTAG
>CAZHQP010000106.1:0-5777 GCA_964534735.1 uncultured Roseivirgaceae bacterium | reverse complement strand
AACTTCTCCGGTACGAACAATTACAACGGCTACATTGCCTGAACGCTCATGGGTAATAAAATTCTTTGCCCCATTAATCACATAATAATCACCGTCTTTTCCGGCCATTCGGTTGCGATCAATAAAGCATCAGCCTGATTAAGCACATCATATTGATTTTCGAAGTACTGAATTTTATCCCCGTAGATCTTCCGGATATTCTCAATCGCTTCCGGATCGTGCACATGAACAATAGCTCCCTCGTTTAACAGTTCCTGGATATTATAGATCGATGAAGCTTCGCGGATGTCATCCGTATGCGGCTTAAACGACAATCCCCAAATGGCAATTGTCTTACCTTTCAGTGATCCGTTAAAATGCTTCTTCATCGTTCCGATCAGCTTGATGCGCTGCTGATTGTTAACCTCCAAAACGGCATCCAGGATTTTAAAATCATAACCGACTTCTTCAGAAGATTTCATCAACGCCTGAACATCTTTCGGGAAGCAGCTTCCGCCAAAGCCAATGCCCGCAAACAAAAATCGTTTCCCAATGCGGCTGTCTGTACCAATTCCTTTGCGGATCAAATCGACATCGGCACCCAGTGATTCACACAGGTTTGCAATCTCGTTCATGAATGTAATCTTGGTAGCCAGGAAAGCATTTGCTGCATACTTGGTAAGCTCGGCAGAACGCTCGTCCATAAAGATCACCGGGTTTCCCTGGCGGGTGAACGGAGCATACAGGCTTTCCATTACTTTGATTGCTTTCGCGGAACGTGTACCGATGATCACGCGCTCAGGCTTCATAAAATCTTCAACTGCTAATCCTTCACGCAAAAATTCAGGGTTCGATACAACATCAAACTCAACGCTAGCTTTTGCAGCAACTTTTTCTCTTACCAGCTCGGAGGTCCCAACCGGTACAGTGCTCTTATTAACGATTACCGTGTATGCTTTTAATAACGGGCCGAGCTGTTCGGCAACACCTAATACATATTTCAGATCAGCAGCACCGTCTCCGCCCGGAGGCGTTGGCAAGGCCAGCATAATGATCTTCGCATCTTTTATTCCTTCCGCCAGACTGGTTGTAAAAAACAACCGCTCCGATTTAACATTTCGCTCGAAGATCTCTTCAAGTCCGCGCTCAAAAATCGGGATTTTACCCTGCCTGAGCATGTCTACCTTGTTCTGATCTATGTCCACACAGGTAACGGTGTTTCCGGTTTCGGCATAACACGTTCCCGACACCAAACCCACATATCCCGTTCCGATTACTGCAATTTTCATTTTACGGCTTAAAAGCAGCCAAAAGTACTGCTTTTATCGATACTCATTTTTCAGCCAGAATTATCAATAAATGAACAAACTAACATTCGTTTGGGTAATTGGGTAAATCGATATACCTTCGTATCCCTCAAAATTTTAAAAGGGCACATCATGCAGGTTTTAGAGAGTCAGGCTGGCGGAATCAGTTTTGAAGAAAGCGAGAATCAAAAGATGATTGCGGATATGATCCGTGATTTCGGGGCGAAAGAGATTAAGCCGAAGATGATGGAGTGGGATGAATCGCAGGAGTTCCCGGTTCATATCTTTAAAAAGCTCGGTGAGCTTGGTTTGATGGGGGTTCTCGTTCCGGAAGAATATGGTGGTTCCGGTTTCGGTTACCCGGAATATGTAACCGCCATTGCTGAACTTTCAAAGATCTGCGGCTCGATCGGCCTTTCGATGGCTGCGCATAACTCATTGTGCACCGGACATATTCTGCAGCACGCAAACGAAGAACAGAAACGTAAATATCTGCCCAAGCTTGCCACTGCCGAATGGATTGGCGCGTGGGGTTTGACTGAGCCCAATACGGGATCGGATGCCGGTAATATGCGTACCGTGGCCGTAAAAGACGGTGATTATTATGTGATTAATGGGGCAAAGAATTTTATTACCCATGCGCGTTCAGGCAATGTAGCCGTTGTAATTGTTCGTACCGGAGAAGTTGGCGACTCACATGGAATGACTGCTTTTATCATCGAAAAAGGTACTCCGGGATTTACTTCCGGGAAGAAAGAAAACAAGCTGGGCATGCGTGCTTCTGAAACAGCG
Source organism: uncultured Roseivirgaceae bacterium (assembly GCA_964534735.1). Taxonomy (GTDB): domain Bacteria; phylum Bacteroidota; class Bacteroidia; order Cytophagales; family Cyclobacteriaceae; genus UBA2336. Next base: position 3,699 of record CAZHQP010000106.1, on the reverse strand, counting down.
GAGCTGATCTTTACCGATTGTCGTGTTCATAAATCGCAGATGATTGGCAAAGAGGGTGATGGTTTTATCCAGGCCATGAAAGTATTGGATGGCGGAAGAATATCGATTGCCGCGTTAAGCCTGGGGATTGCGCAAGGCGCCTTTGAAGCAGCACTGCAATATTCTCACGAGCGTCACCAGTTCAATAAACCAATTTCATCTTTCCAGGGAATTTCATTTATGCTGGCCGATATGGCTACAAAAATTGAAGCGGCAAAACTGCTGACGTATCGCTCAGCGGATATGAAGCAAAAAGGGTTGAACGTAAATCGCGAATCCGCCATGGCCAAGCTTTATGCTTCGGAAGTGGCTGTAAGCGTTGCCAACGATGGCGTTCAAATTTTTGGAGGGTACGGCTATACAAAAGATTTTCCTGCTGAGAAGTTCTACCGTGACGCGAAGCTCTGTACAATTGGCGAAGGAACCTCAGAAATCCAGAAACTGGTGATTTCCAGGGCTATTTTGAAGTAATCTTGCATTTGTATAAAGCCTTTTTGTATATTTGCAGCCCTAATTATCAGAGAACATGCTAATTATCAACATCAAAGAAAACGAGTCAATTGACAAAGCCCTGAAGCGCTTCAAGAAGAAATTTGAGAAAACTGGCGTTTTAAAGGAGCTTCGTTCCCGCACAGCGTTTGAAAAACCGTCTGTTACACGCAGAACGGAGATCAAAAAAGCTGCTTACGTTCAGAACCTGAGAAGACAAGAAAACGCTTAAGCGCGTTTCGCTGTCGTTTTTATAAACATTCTGTCAACAGATCCCCTATGGGCTTTCCCGTAGGGGATTATTTTTTTACATTGGTTCTATCGAATTCCGTCAGGAGGCGTTGACAGATTTAGCATGATTGAGCAGTTCCTGAAATATCTCCAATACGAAAAACGCGTAAGCGCCCACACCACCCTGGCGTATAAGACTGACCTCGCCCAATTCTCAAAATTTTTAAAAGACACATACGATAATCACCCGATCGATGCGGTAACGTATGGCATGGTTCGCTCATGGGTTGTAGAACTTGTCGATTCTAAAATCGAAGAAACCTCCGTTAACCGGAAGATTGCCAGCTTAAAAGCGTTCTATAAATTTTTAATGCGCGAGCAGAAAATTGAAAAGAACCCGATGCAAAAGATTCGCGTACTGAAAACCCAAAAGCGCCTTCCGTCTTTTGTTCAGGAAGGAAATATCGTTGAAGTACTTGACCACAAAGCCTACAAGAAAGAAAAAGTTGAGTGGAATGATTCACTGGAAGACTGGAGAAGAAGACTAATTCTGGAGTTGTTCTATGCAACCGGTATCCGTTTGTCGGAGCTGATCGGCTTAAAAGAAAACCAGGTTAACCTCCGCGACCGAACCATTAAAGTTCTGGGAAAAAGAAACAAGGAAAGAGTTGTCCCTTTTCCGGCCGGTATCGTTTCTATACTGGAGGGATACCGCAAGGTTAGGAACCGTGAAGTGGATATAAAAGATCATGGACTTTTGTTGGTAACGGATTCAGGCGAGGCTTTGTACCCGATGATGGTGTATCGCATAGTCAAGCAACATTTAAAAGATTCCGGGACGCAGAAAACAAGTCCGCACGTGTTGCGGCACACGTATGCAACACATTTATTGAATAAAGGTGCCGAAATCAATGCAGTGAAAGATCTGCTGGGCCACACCAGCCTGGCTGCCACGCAGGTGTATACACACAACTCGATGGAAAAAATTAAAAAAGCCTTTGATCAGGCGCATCCTAAAGCATAACTCTGATTTAATGATTACGCTGATTATAGAACATATTAACCTTAACCAAAACGCTATCGAATAGAGCTCTACGAAAGACCTGCGGTATGTCTGTAAACTGCCGCGTAACGGATGTTCAATTTAAATTATGTGCTTATGAAGTTACAGGTTCAATCCATTCATTTCAATGCCGATGTTAAGCTGATCAATTTCATTCAACGCAAAGTTGACAAACTGGAGACCTTTTACGACCGCCTGGTTGATGGCGAGGTTTTCCTACGACTTAATAATGAAGGCATCGAAAACAAAACCGTAGAGATCAAGTTAAACGTGCCGGGCACGCAGCTGTTTGCCACCGAAAAAGCAAAATCGTTTGAAGCCGCAGCGGATCTGGCTACGGAAGCATTACGCAATCAATTAAAGAAATTTAAAACGCGGGTTAAGCAGGGAAGAGCTTAATCGACTAATATCCATGGCTTGTATCTTCACAAGTCAGTTATGAATACTTATGGTCTGTGATGACACAGATTATGCGAATTGATGATCGATATAAACAAAAAACCCTGACGCTTCTGTCAGGGTTTTTTATTGGGTGGTTATGTAAAGAATTAAATTTTAAATGTCTTCTTCACCTGGTCAACGTAATCGAGCTTTTCCCAGGGGAACAGCTCAACTTTAGTCTTCATCTCGTTCTGCTTGCCTTTGTTGAATACTTTCTCAACCACTTTTGATTCGCGGCCCATGTGACCGTACGCAGCGGTTTCGGAATAAATCGGGGTTCTCAGTTTAAAGCGCTCTTCAATGAAATACGGACGCATGTCAAACAGCTTCTCTACTTTCCTGGCGATCTCGCCATCATTCATATTCACTTTTGCTGTTCCGTAGGTGTTAACATACAGACCAACCGGTTTCGCTACGCCAATCGCATAGGCAACCTGTACCAATACCTCATCGCACAAGCCAGCAGCAACCAGATTCTTCGCAATGTGACGGGTTGCATATGCTGCTGAGCGGTCGACTTTAGAAGGATCTTTTCCGGAGAATGCACCGCCACCGTGTGCGCCTTTTCCTCCGTAGGTATCTACGATAATCTTGCGGCCTGTAAGACCTGTATCGCCATGCGGGCCGCCAATTACAAACTTGCCCGTTGGGTTAACGTGGTATTGAATATCGTTACCGAATAATTTCTGAACGCGTTTTGGAAGCTTCTTGAGGATGCGTGGAACCAATACGTTGATCACGTCATCCTTAATCTTCTTAAGCATAACGGCATCCTTATCGAAATCATCGTGCTGGGTTGAAATCACGATTGCATCGATGCGGCTTGGCTTGTTATCATCGCCATACTCGATCGTTACCTGCGATTTTGCATCGGGTCGGAGATACGTCATTACTTTTCCTTCCCTGCGGATTACAGCAAGCTCGCGTAACAGCATATGCGCCAGTTCCAGCGGAAGCGGCATATAATTATCCGTTTCATTGGTTGCATAACCGAACATCATGCCCTGATCGCCAGCGCCCTGATCTTCTTTTTTCTTACGCTCAACACCCTGGTTGATATCGCCTGACTGTTCGTGGATCGCTGAAAAAATTCCGCAGCTGTTCGCCTCGAACATATATTCGCTTTTCGTGTAGCCGATCTTGCGGATCACCTCTCGGGCAATGTCCTGCACATCCAGATAAGCTTGTGATTTCACTTCACCGGCCAATACCACCTGACCTGTTGTTACGAGGGTTTCGCAGGCTACTTTGGAAGACGGATCGTATGCTAAGAAATAATCAATGAGCGCATCCGAGATTTGATCCGCTACCTTATCGGGATGACCTTCCGATACAGACTCTGACGTGAATAAGTAAGGCATATAGTGGTTAAGGTGTTTATTGTTAAAGTAAAACCGGGCGCTGGCGATCAGGGCATGATGTTCGGTTATGCAACC
>CAZHQP010000105.1:6429-8878 GCA_964534735.1 uncultured Roseivirgaceae bacterium | reverse complement strand
GCCAGGTAAAATTCAAGATCAGTGAAAACATATTTCCATTGAATGTCGGGGGTATAGATAAAGCCCGTTACGCCTGCAATCAGGAAGATCAGCGTAACACTCAATAGGCTCAACAATGCGTTCAGCAATATTTTAGAGCCCAAAAACTGCCAGCGGCTCAGCCCGTCAATAATATTCTGCCGTAAGGTCCGGTACGAGTACTCATTCGTGATCGAGATCACAACCATAATGCCCAGCAGCACTTTAAACAACCCACTCCACCAAACGAGGTTAAGCCAAACATCCGGAAAATGATACAGCGGTATGCGATCTATATTCAGCTCCTCTCCAAATCCATCAATGAATGAGGCCAGCCATTTCAGGAATTCCATTCCGCTGGCTGTCGAGAAGCCAATCGTAATAAAATATAATCCGCATACCACCCAGAATGTGCGGTAGCTGGTCATCTTCTTAAGCTCAATTTTCAGCAAGTGCAGCATAGGGGATTACTTTTGAGGGTTATTGGCAAGAATTTCAAGAAACTGTTTCTCCAGGCTTTTCTTTTTCGTGACGAGGTGAGAAGCCACAACATTCTTTTCAAACAAAAATCGATTAAGATCTTTACCGTGAAACCCGTCACGAAGCGCAACCTGGTAAATGCCTTCTTCCTTACTAATGGAAGATGTTCCTGAAAATGCCAATAAAATCTCATTCAGATTTTCTACCTCTGCGTTGACTTCAACTGTTTCAGTGCCTTTACCCACATCATCTACCGGACCGCTATGAATGAGATTTCCGCGCTGGAGGATCGCAAAATGTGTACATACTTTTTGTACTTCATCCAGCAGGTGGCTCGCCAAAATAATGGTCTTTCCATTTGCTGCAATCTTCTTGATAATCTCTCGTATCTCGGCTATCCCCATCGGGTCAAGTCCGTTGGTCGGCTCATCCAGAATCAGAACTGTTGGATCGTTCAACAAAGCCGAAGCAATTGCCAGACGTTGCTTCATCCCGAGGGAGTATGTTTTATACTTATGATCTTTTCGAGGGGTCAGTTCCACAAGCTCCAGTACACGCGGAATATTTTCAACCGGGCATTGCTTGATCATGGCATTTAGCTCAAGATTCTTCTGTCCGGTTAAATAAGGATAAAATATAGGATGCTCTAAAACAGCACCAATTTTCTTTCGCACGTGATGCGATGGCGCTTCACCAAACCACGTAAAATCTCCGGCTGTCGGATTTACAACGCCCATCAGCATCCCCAGTGTTGTTGTTTTACCGCTGCCGTTCGGCCCCAGCATCCCAAAAACCTGACCTGCTTTTACTTCGAGCGCGATATTGTTGACTGCACGGATTTTACCAAAGTCCTTGATCAGTCCGTTAACGGAGAGTACTGTTTGCACGGGAATGAGTTATGATTGATAAGTCGAAGGCGAAAAGAAAGAATTACGCTAATGCCCTTCTTTATTCATCATGTCTTTAATTTTCAGACCGATATCGGAGTTATTGTTTAAAGACGAAAAAAGGCTTGTAATCTTATTCAATGCCACTTTTCCCACAATATCCATCACATATACATTTTCGCCATCATCCACTGTTACCACAACCCCTTTTGTATCACCGTTCTTTTCTTTGATGTAGGCATTGAAGCTTTTATTCTCATAACGCGTATTCATAATCTCTTCAAACTTCTCAGCTTTATAGCCTGCAACAAGCTCCTTGTACTGGGCCGCACCAAATTTCTTTTCCAGTTTGTTCACCCATACTACCTTCATTTTTTCGATGTCTTTGATAAGCTCATCAAAGTCCTTATCACCCTTTTGATTGATCATGCGCAAGGTGTTATTGTACAGGAAAAATGTCCGGGATGAGTAATTGTGATCCAATTCATTCGTGGTTTCCGTCTGAGCAGAACAAACCACTGCAATACAGGAAAAAAAAACAGGTAAAATATTTTTCATGGTGATGAGGGAAAGATGAAAGCTTACTTTGTTCTTAAACGCAAAACCTCACGCCTGCGTTACCGAAAGCGTGAGGTTTGTATGTTGATTACTAAAATTAATTTTTCTTATCGTCCATCTTCTCAAGCTTATCAAGTCCGCCTATATCCAGTTTACGACCAATCTTTGAAATTTGCTTCAGGTCAATTTCGCCAAACAGCGTGATGATCATAAACTCGGTATTGCTGCCGATGATCATTACAAACTCACCGATTTTACCCGGGCTGTTCTCTTTAATGTAGAACTTCATGTCTTTGTCTTTATCCCGAACAGACATCAGCTCATCATACTTATTCTTGGTAACAATCCCCAGTGCTTCTGTATAATAGCCACGTGCTCCGGTTCCTTTATCCTTTCCCAGCACCCGAAGTCCTTTCAATTTAGAAATGGCGTCAATCACCTCTTTATCTTCCGCGGTTGTAGCATCCATGTATTTTTTGATCAGCTCTTCTAGTTGATTAGAGTCC